>CAZRFC010000022.1:14013-21428 GCA_964598975.1 uncultured Mycobacterium sp.
TAGGGCACTTGCTGCCGTTCGCGCTGCCCGGCGGCGACGGCGCGGTTCGCCAACCCGCCCGCATCGCCCTGGACCTGCTGACCCGGGCGGGCGTGGACTGGGCCGCCGACCTGCCGCCGGTGGCCGCGGTCGGAGAGGCCGGCCTGCACGTGCTGCGTCAGCAGATCCCACGCGGGGTGGGATGCGTGCCGACCTCCAGTATGGGGCGATTGTTCGACGCCGTTGCCAGCCTGCTCGGGGTCTGCCAGCAGGTCAGCTACGAGGGTCAGGCGGCGATCGAACTGGAGCACCTGGCTCGTCGGGGCCGCCAGGCCGACCTGGACTTCGCCGTCACTGACGGTCTGCTGGACCCGGCGCCGCTGGTCGCGGGCCTGGTGGAGGGTCTGCGGGTCGGCGTCACGCCCGCCGATTTGGCCGCAGGCTTCCATCAGGCCGTCATCCGGGCGACCGCCCGGGCGGCCCGGGACTGCGCCGATTCCGCCGGCATCCGGACCATCGGTCTGACCGGTGGGGTGTTCGCCAATCGCATACTGCTGCACGGGCTTCGGGAATCTCTGACCAGAAGCGGCTATGAGGTGCTGACCCACCGTATCGTTCCTTGTAACGACGGTGGATTGGCGCTCGGTCAGGCCGCCATCGCCGCGGCGGTGCACCAGCAGGAAAGGAACGGCGTATGTGCCTCGGAATCCCCGGCAAGGTGATCGAGATCTGGGAAGAGGCCGGCACCCGGATGTCGAGCGTCGACTTCGGCGGCACCACCAAGACCGTCTGCCTGGCCTACCTGCCCGATATGGAGATCGGCGAGTACACCATCGTGCACGCCGGCTTCGCCATCACCCGCCTCGATGAAGCTTCGGCCAACGAGACCCTGCAGATGTTCGCCGACCTCGGCATCCTCGAAGAGGAACTGGGCGGGGTGGTGGGAGAAGAACCGCGTCAGGAGTCAGCGTGAAATACCTCGACGAGTTCCGGGATCCCGCCGCCGCCAGGGCGCTGGTTGAGAACATCCGGCGCACCGCCACCCGAAGTTGGACCATCATGGAGGTTTGCGGCGGACAGACCCATTCCATCATCCGCAACGGTATCGACCAACTCCTCGACGGCTCGGTGGAATTCATCCACGGCCCCGGCTGCCCGGTGTGCGTCACTCCGCTGGAGATGATCGACCGCGCGCTGGAGATCGCCGCCCGCGACGACGTCATCTTCTGCTCGTTCGGCGACATGCTGCGGGTGCCCGGGTCGAGTCAGGACCTGTTCGGCGTGCGGGCCCGCGGCGGGGACGTGCGCATCGTCTACTCGCCGCTGGACGCCACCCGCGTGGCCGCGGACAACCCTGACAAGCAGGTGGTGTTCTTCGGCGTCGGGTTCGAGACCACCGCACCGGCCAACGCCATGTCGGTGCTGCACGCCCAGCGTTTGGGCCTGACCAACTTCTCGGTACTGGTGTCCCACGTGCTGGTGCCGCCTGCCATCGAGGCCATCCTGTCCTCGCCCACCAACCGGGTGCAGAGCTTCCTGGCGGCCGGCCACGTCTGCACCGTGATGGGCACCGGCGAGTACGGACCGCTGGTGGAGAAGTACAACGTCCCGATCGTGGTCACCGGGTTCGAGCCACTGGATCTGCTCGAAGGGGTCCGACAGTCGGTCGAGTTACTGGAATCGGGTCGGGCCGAACTGCGCAATGCCTACCCGCGGGCGGTCACCGCGGCCGGCAACACCGTCGCACAGCAGGCGCTGTCGGATGTCTTCGTCGTCACCGACCGGCAGTGGCGGGGGATCGGGATGATCCCCAAGTCTGGTTGGACGCTGTCGCCCCGCTACGCGGAGTTCGACGCCGAGCGCAAGTTCGGGGTGGGCCAGTTGACGGTGGCGGAGTCCGACCTGTGCCATGCCGGTGAGGTGCTGCAGGGGCTGATCAAGCCGAATCAGTGCCCGGCGTTCGGTACCGCCTGCACACCGCGAACCCCGCTAGGCGCCACCATGGTTTCCAGCGAGGGCGCCTGCGCGGCGTACTACCAGTTCCGGCGACTGGAATCCTCGGCTGGTGTCTGACTCCTCGTCGCTCCCGGACCCGACGAACTGGGTCTGCCCGTTGCCCCTGCGCGAAACCAAGCGCATCGTCATGGGTCACGGCGGTGGGGGCATCCTGTCCGAGGAATTGATCGAGAACCTCTTCCTGCCTGCTTTCGGGACCGGCGGCGGGCCGTCCCGTGACTCCGCCGTCCTGCCCAACCCCGGCGGCCGCATCGCGCTGACCACCGACTCCTACGTCGTCAACCCGTTGTTCTTCCCGGGCGGCAACATCGGCGATCTCGCCGTCAACGGCACCATCAACGACCTGGCCTGCAGTGGCGCCCAACCGCTGGGCCTGACCGCCGGGTTCATCCTGGAGGAGGGCCTGGAGGTCGAGGTGCTCGGCGCGGTGGCCCACAGCATGGGGCGGGCCGCGGCCGAGGCGGGCGTCGGGATCGTCACCGGGGACACCAAAGTCGTCGGGAAGGGCGGAGCCGACGGGCTTTTCGTCAACACCGCAGGGATCGGTGTGGTGCCTGACGGGGTGCGGATCGGCCCCGAACAGGCCCGCCCCGGCGACCACATCATCGTGTCGGGCAATATCGGCGAGCACGGCGTGGCCATCATGAGCGTGCGCGAGGGCATCGACTTCGGCACCACCGTCACCACCGACAGCGCGCCGCTGCACAGGCTGGTCGCGGCCATGCTTGCGGCGGTCGACGACCCGAATGTGGTTCATGCCCTTCGGGATCCGACCCGCGGCGGCCTGGTGGCCGCGACCGTCGAGATCGCCCGCACCGCCGGCGTCGGCGTCGAACTCGACGAACACGCCATCCCGGTGCCCGAGACCGTCGCCTCGGCGTGCGGGTTCCTCGGCCTGGACCCGATGCAGGTGGCCAACGAGGGCAAGATGGTGGCATTCGTCGACCCCGCCCACAGCGAGGCGGTGCTGGCCGCTATGCGATCCCGGCCGGAGGGGGCCGGTGCGGTGATCATCGGCCGGGCCGTCGAAGCGCACCCCGGCATGGTGGTGGTCCGCACACCGTTCGGAACCACCCGGGTGGTGGAACGCGAACTGGGCGAACAGCTTCCGCGGATCTGCTGAGTTGGCTGATGCCTGATGCCTGAGCCGATGGTGCCCGGGATCACCGGGACACTGGACGACACGGCCGTCGCTGCTCTGAAATCCTGGGTGCGCGCTGAGGGATTGGGAACCGACGTCACCGATGTCGTCCCGTTGGCCGGCGGGTCCCAGAACGTCGTCGTGCGACTCCGCGTCGACGGGCGGCCACTGGTGCTGCGCCGCCCGCCGCCGCATCCGCGGCCCAACAGCGACCGCACCATGCAGCGTGAGATCGCCGTATTGACCACGCTGGCGGGCAGTTCGGTGCCGCACCCGCAGATCGTCGCGGCCTGTGAGGATCTCGAAGTCCTGGGCGTCGTCTTCTACTTGATGGAAGAGGTCGATGGGTTCAACCCGGGCAATGAGATCACCGCGGCATACGTCGACAGCCCGGCGATGCGCCACCAGGTTGGTGTGAACTACGCCGCCGACGTCGCGCGCCTCGGCCGGGCGGCGTGGCAGGGCAGTCCGCTGGAAGCCTGGAAGCGCCCCGGGTCGTTCCTGGAACGCCAAGTGCCGCAATGGCGTACATCGGTGGCCGCCTACCGCGCCCAGGACGGCTACGCCCACGACTCGCTGCCAGGGGTCGACGAACTGTGCGACTGGCTCGAAACGCATCGGCCCGCGGACTACGTACCCGGCATCGTGCACGGCGATATCCACCTCAACAACACGATGCTGCGCCGCGGGGAACCCGAGGTGGCCGCCTTCGTCGACTGGGAGATGTGCACCATCGGCGACCCGTTGCTGGACCTCGGCTGGATGCTGGTGTGCTGGCCGGTCGACCCGAACCCGCTCGGATCGGCGGGATACCTGGCCGAGTTGGGCGGATTGGCCACGCGCACTGAACTTCTGGAGGCCTACCAGGCCGCCGGCGGGCGTAGCACCGAGCACCTGGATTGGTATCTGGCACTGGCCTGCCTCAAACTCGGCGTCGTCATCGAGGGGACCTGGGCCCGCTACCTGGCCGGCCGGGCCAGTCGGGAGGCGGGGGAGCGGTTGCACTCCTCGGCGGTCACCCTGATGGGTCTGGGTAGCGCAGTGGCCGCCGGTGACAACCCGTTTCGCTGATCCCCCGCCCCATCTCCCGCCCCATCTCCCGCCCCATCTCCCGCCCCATCTCCCGCCCCATCTCCCGCGAGCAGACGCAAAGTCGCACTTTTATCGCAGTATTTGTGCGAGTTTGCGTCTGCTCGCGACGCGGGGCGGAGGGCTGGCTCGCGCGGGGCGGAGGGCTAGCGCTGGGTGTTGCAGGTGCACTGCTGGTTCTTGGGGACCTCGCTCATGACCTGCTCGGCGTGCTGGCCGCAGCCGTCCCAGGTGGTCTTGTGGCAGCGCGGGCACTGAACTTGGTAGCACATGGTTTCTCTCCTTCGATTGTTCTGATTATGCGTTGGTGGCTTCGGCCTGAGCGGCAATCTCGGCGCGAATCTCGTTCATGTCGAGACCCTTGATCTTGGTGATCAATTCCTCCAGTGCCGGGGCCGGCAGGGCGCCCGGTTGGGCGAACAGCAGGATCCCGTCGCGGAAGGCCATGATCGTCGGGATCGACCGGATCTGCAGAGCGGCAGCGAGTTGCTGTTCGACTTCGGTGTTCACCTTCGCGTGCACTACATCGGGGTGAGCCGCCGCGGATTTGTCGAACACCGGGGCGAAGGCGCGGCACGGTCCGCACCAGGAGGCCCAGAAATCGACGAGCACGATGGGCTTGTCGGTGACGGTGGATTCGAAGTCGGCTGCGGTCAGTTCAACGGTTGCCATGGAACGTCCTTTCGTGGGGAGGTCAGTCACCCGGTACAAGTACCCCTGGGGGTATCGCTATTCCCGTGTTACTATACCCCCAGAGGTATGAAAAGAGGAGCTGAGTCCAATGACTGCACCTGCTGTCCTGAACGCCGCCGAACTGCGTGCCCTGCTGGCCGCCCCGGCACCCCCGCGGGTCATCGACGTCCGCACGCCGGGCGAGTTCGAGACCGTACACATCGCCGGGGCCTACAACGTCCCACTGGACCTGCTGCGCGAGCATCGCGACGAGATCCGTAGCCACCTCGACGAGCATGTGGTTCTGGTGTGTCACTCCGGACACCGCGCGGCTCAGGCCGAGGAGACCCTGCGCAACGCCGGTTTGACGAACGTGCACATCCTCGACGGGGGCATGAGCGCCTGGGAGGCCAGCGGTTACACGGTCAACCGCGGCGCCAAACGCTGGGATCTGCAGCGCCAGGTCCGCTTCGTGGCCGGCACCATCGTCGCGGTGAGCATCCTGGCCAGCATCGTCGTGCCCGGCATGAAGTGGCTGGCATTCGTCATGGGCGCCGGGTTGAGCATCACGGCGGTGACCAACACCTGCCTGATGGGCATGTTGTTGGCCAAGTTGCCCTACAACCGCGGGCCGAGGTGCGATGCCCAGTCCGTCGTCGCGCGTCTCGTCGACTCCGATCCGACCGGGAGGTAGGGGAGATGGTCGCACTCACCGTCGCACTGGCCGTCCTGGTCGGCATATCGCTTGGGTTACTCGGGGGCGGCGGATCAATCCTGACCGTCCCTCTGCTGGCCTATGTCGCAGGCATGGACGCAAAGCAGGCGATTGCCACCTCGCTCCTCGTCGTCGGCGCCACCAGCGCCGTCGGCGCCGTATCGCACGCCAAGGCCGGGCGGGTGCAGTGGCGCACCGGTCTGGTGTTCGGGACGGCGGGCATGGCCGGTGCGTACGCCGGCGGGTTGCTGGCCCGGTTCATCCCGGGGGCCGTTCTGCTCATCGGCTTTGCGGTGATGATGATCGCCACCGCCCTGGCCATGCTGCGCGGCCGCAAGGACGTCGAGCAGAAGAACGGCGACCACCACATTCCGGTGCTCAAGGTGATCGCCGAGGGATTGGTCGTCGGACTGGTCACCGGCCTCGTCGGTGCCGGTGGCGGGTTCCTCGTGGTTCCGGCGCTGGCTCTGCTCGGCGGGCTTCCGATGCCGATCGCCGTCGGCACCTCGCTGGTGGTCATCGCGATGAAGTCCTTCGCCGGCTTCGCCGGCTATCTCAACAGCGTCACCATCGACTGGAAGATGGCGGCGATGGTCACCGCGGCCGCCGTGGTCGGTGCCCTCATCGGTGCGCGGTTGACCTCGCTGGTCAACCCGGACTCGCTGCGCAAGGCGTTCGGATGGTTCGTGCTGCTGATGTCCTCGGTGATCCTTGCCGAGGAGGTCCACCCCGCGCTGGGTGTCGCCACGGCAGCGGCGACCGTGGTGGCCGCCTCCGTCTATTTCGCGCGTGGCCGCCGGTCCGGCGATACCCCGGCGGGTAAGCTGGAGTCCGTCAAGCCCTAAGGAGGCCGCAGTGGTTGGTGACGAAACCGCCATCGCCGAAGTGCTCAACCGGTTGCGCCGTGCGCAAGGTCAGTTGAACGGCGTCATCTCGATGATCGAGCAGGGCCGTGAGTGCAAGGACATCGTGACCCAACTGGCGGCGGTGTCCAAGGCGCTGGACCGAGCCGGATTCAAGATCATCGCCTGCGGTCTCAAGGAGTGTGTCACCGGAGACGCTGCCAGTGGTAAGGCGGCGATGACCGAGGCGGAGCTGGAGAAGATCTTTCTCTCGCTCGCCTAACGAATCGGCTTGAGCCTGATCGGCATACCGTCGATCGGCACCGGCATCCCCGCGTAGTCGTAGCGCGGCTTGTATCCGCGGTGCGGCAACTCCAGTTGGTAGTTGCGCAACACCCGATGCATCACGGCCTTGATCTCCAACTGGCCGAACACCAGTCCGATGCACTTGTGTGCGCCGCCGCCGAACGGTGCGAAGGCGTAGCGGTGCCGCTTGTGTTCCGAGCGCGGCTCGGCGAACCGTTCCGGGTCGAATTTCTCCGGCTGGTCCCAGAGTTCGGGGAGCATGTGGTTCATACCGGGCCACAGGTTGATGTTGGTGCCGGCCGGCACGAAGTAGCCCTGGATCGAGGTGTCCCGGACGGCGCGCCGGACGTTGAACGGTAGCGGGGTCACCATCCGCAGGCATTCGTTGATGACCAGATCCCAGGTCTCCAGCTTGTCCAGCGTGTCGATGTCCAGCGGGCCGTCGCCGATCTTCTCGCCCTCTTCGCGGAGCCGCTCCTGCCACTCGGGGTTGGCCGCCAGGTGGTAGGCCATGGTCGTCATCGTCGACGAAGAGGTGTCGTGGGCGGCCATCATCAGGAAGATCATGTGGTTGACGATGTCTCTGTCGGAGAAGGTGTTGCCGTCCTCGTCGGCGACGTGGGTGAGAACCGTCAGCATGTCGGTGCCGTCGGAG
>CAZRFC010000023.1:0-21204 GCA_964598975.1 uncultured Mycobacterium sp.
TGCAATACCCACATAAAAGAAACGTTTGGGATATTTCTCTTTCATATAGTTCGTTTTAGTTCCTTCAGGCATTGCCGCAGTAATTGCAAATATTTTTTCATTTTTAGAAGCTAAATCGACAAGGTTCTCTCCAAATACTTCTGAAAAACTTTTACCACTTTTGACTAAACTTTCGCCATTTTCAATTACAAATGGCTCAGCGCACAGCAGCACACCGAAGCTACCGGAATTTCTCCTGGCCAGTGGACCGAGTTTCAAGTCCTGATGGGCGACGCCTGCGACGGCGTGAAGGGGGCACCGGGCATTGGAGAAAAGGGCGCGGCCGATCTGATTCGAGAATTCGGCACGGCGGCAGAAGCGATCGCAGCGGCGAAGGCCGACGACGAGCGGATCAAGCCGTCGAAGCGCAAGGCTCTCATTGAATTCGAGCCCAAGCTGGAAGTGACTTGGAAGCTCGTGACGCTCCGCGACGATCTTTCCATTCCGGTCAGCACAAGGATTTAAAGGATTTCGTTGATGGCACGGAAGCGGACTTCCAAGGACATCCCCGCCAAGGGGCGGCTGCGCAATATGGCCGACCGCCTCTGGTCGCTCGCTGTGCGATCCGACTGGGGGAACAAGTGCGCCGTGTGCGGGGCCGGGAAGTGCGAGGCGCACCACCTCGTTCCCAGGCAGCACGAAGCGACGCGGTACGACCTGCAGAACGGAATCGCACTCTGCGCGCACTGCCATCAGTTCGACCGCGATCTGTCCCCACACCAGAATTCGGCCGGATGGCTGGAGTGGTTGAAGTGGCACCACCCGACCCTGGCTGATTGGTACATCGAAAACCGTCGGCCGAAATTCGACGGCACGGTGAACGTGACCCATTACTGCGACGTGATTCGACGACTGAGCGAATACGTCGAACCGGAGGATTTCGCTCGAATCGTGGGGGTGAAATTCTCTCGGTATCTGTTGGAGTCGTCTTTGAACGGAGGCACTTAGAACATGGCGAGCGTGCGAGAATTCCCGATCACCCTGGTCAAGGTCGATCCCACGACCCAACCCAGGACCAAGCTCGACGAAGAAGCGGTCGAGCGCTACCACGAATCGATCAACGCGGGGGTGGAGCTTCCGCCGGTCGTGACCTTTTTCGATGGCGAGCACGACTGGTTGGCCGATGGTTACTTGCGATTGGCGGCACACAAGCGGGCCGGCCGCGACAAGATCAAGGTGCTTCGGCACACCGGGTTTCTGGCCGACGCGCAGTGGTACAGCTATGGAGCGAACAAGGCCCACGGACTGCCGCTGACGAAGGAGGATAAGGCCCACGCGATTCGTGCCGCCCTCGCGCACGCGAAGTCGAAAGAGATGAGCGACAACTCGCTGGCCGAGCACCTTGGAGTGCATCAGACGACCGTCTCGAAGTACCGTCGAGAACTGTCAACTCAAGATAATCTTAAGTTGGACGAGCAATCGGCCAGTACGTGCAAGACAGTTGGACGTGACGGTAAGTTGCGAAACACAAAGAACATCGGGCGGCGGACACCAGTTGACGACTCGTTGCCGGACACTGGGGGGAACGCGCCGCCGCCCGATTCTTCTGCTGAGCACGAAACGATCCCGCTCGACGAGCCGGTCGATTACGGCAAGTGCCCCAACTGCGCTTCGACGAAATGGACCCAGGACGAATTCGGCGTCGCGTGTGCCAAGTGCCACCATCCATTTGGGGAGCCGACAGGGGGCGCTGACGAAGATCGCGTCGCTATTCAGAGATCAAAAGCCGTCAAGACCTGCGAAGCGCTGATGCGGGCTTTCGACGATCTGCAAACGCTTGTAGCCCGGCCGGAGCACGGGGAAGCGATTCGCTCCTGCAAGGCACTTCTCAAGACCGCGAGGGCCTGGAAGTGATCGAGCTGCCCGCCCTTTACCCGCATCAGGAAGAGCTTCGCGACCGCCTGCGTTCCTCGTTGGCGAAGCATACGCGGGTGATCCTGTGCGCACAAACAGGGCTGGGCAAGACCAGAATTTCCAAGTGGATTCTGGGGGCGAGTGCGAACCGGGAGCCAAATCCGAATCAGAGCGGGCGAAGCCTGTTTTGCGTCCACCGAAGGGGTTTGGTCGACAATGCGGCGGATTCGTTCGGCGAAGATCCTGCGGTCCCGTTCGGCCTCATTATGTCGGGACGGGAAACGGCTTACGGTCGGCGCGTCCAGGTCGCTTCGATCGATTCGATGCTGAGCTGGTTCGTCCAGGATGGAAAGTACACCACAGACACGACGTTCGACTTGATCGCGTTCGACGAAACGCATGCCCACCTACCGAAATTCGCCCGATTCCTGCAGTACCACGACGCCAAGCGAGAAGAACTCGGCCTGCACCGCGCGTATGTCATCGGCCTTTCTGCCACGCCGCAAGCGAAAGGGCTCGCTGACGTTTACAAGGAACTCATCACCGGGCCTTCCACGGACTGGCTGATCGAGAACAAATTCCTGAGTCCCTTCCGCTACTTCCGCGCGACGCAGGGCAAGCTCGGGTTGCTGATTCGACGGGGCAACGAATTCACCAGTGATTCCGAAGCGGCTGCGATGGATGGCCTTGCCGGAGATTTGGTGCGCGACTGGAAGAAATACGCCGAGGGAAGGCCGACCGTGGGGTTCTTCCCCAGGAGATCACACGCGAAAGACGCGATGGCGAAGCTCGAAGCGGCTGGGGTGCGCGTGGCCTACGTGGATGGGCAAACGCCCGACGACGAACGGCGCACGCTGTTTCGCTGCCTGAACGAGCACGACATTGACTATCTGGCCAACGTCCAAGTTGTCGAACGTGGAACAGATATCCCGCGCATCGGATGCGTTCAATTGTGCGTAGCGGTTGGTTCGGTCGTGCGGTTCCGCCAGATGCTAGGCCGTGGTTCGCGTGTTCATCCCGAGAAAACAGATTGCATTTGCTTGGATCACGGCGGCAACGTATCGCGGCATGGGTTCTTCGAGGATGATCCGCAGTGGTCGCTAGACATCACCACACGAGAACCTGGTGAGCACAAGTCGCGCCCGACAATTGAGTGTCCGCAGTGTTCCGCTATTTATCGCGGTGGGAAGTGCCGTAGCTGCGGATATGAGCCGACACAGCGAGAGCGTCGGTCACAGGGGCTGGAATTCAACGGCCGCGAGCTGAAAGAAGTGACGCGCAAAGAGAAGCCGGAGCGGAAGGCTCGTTCGGCTGAGGAACTGATGGTCGGTGCTTTATACGCTGCGGCACGTTCTGGCAGGACGTGGAAACAGTGCGTCGGGATTTTCAAGCGAGCCTGTGAGAAACAAGGCACACCGCACCGCGTGCCACGATTCGTCGAGGTGGCAGGACGACGCTACGAAATGATCCAGTTCGGGTCAGCGGACGGCGCCCGCAAGGTGGCTGCCCTGTACCCCGGTTTCGCTGGTGGAAGTCACGGCGGTGATTACTTGGTGGAAGTACGTGAGACTGAGGGGGCACCGTACTAGGAATGGAGTCTGGCGTGAACATCAAGGATGAATTCGAAAAACGGATGAACGACCGTCCAGATGCGTGGACGCTTTCATGGTGGGACGAACAGTTCAAGGATTTGCTCAAGGCGTACCGTGGGGCGACACACGCGATCAATCGCAGTATCGCTGATTACCACGGTGCCAATTCGGCGATCGAGGAAATTCGCCAGCGTTGCGAAGCGTTGGAGCGAGGCCGACAAGAGGACCGCGCAAAGATGGGCGAAATGCAAACTCGCGTCGAGCGTATGGCCGAATTCCTCAACCAACTGAAACAAGCGAAATAGACCCGGTTTCCGCACGCCGGTTACATAGCGGCCATGATTGCCGCAAGCGTAGTGCGGACGCACGAGATCGGCAGGCGCGATCGGACAAGAGCCCTACCCGGTGGGCTACTCCGATGGGCTGGATGCGCGGCCTAACGGCTGGCGCGTGGTTCGTAATGCACCAAAGCACGTCACCCGATCAAGTGTGCTGTCAGTTCATTCCTTAGGTGAGGTGCGCTCATAGCTACGGATTAGAGTGAAGGGAGTTCCGACAATGCGATACGCGACGGCCGACGAAGTGCGGAACATTTCGGAGTTGTTGGCGTCTGGGAAAACAGTCTTGCAGGTGGCACAGATTACTGGTCGCGGTCGTTCGATGATTGAAGCGATAAGCGCCGGTCGACATCGGATGCGGACGCATACCGCGTTCTGTCGTGCGGCGGACCCAGGCAGGTGGCGTTGTCCGACGTGCCGGCAGATGGTGAACACGCCGAAGTGCATTCTGTGCGAAGTGAGGGCGATGGCATGAGCACGCCAACGGCACGGACGCTGCAACGACTTCGCAAGGACGGCTACACGGCTGGCGTCGTAGAACGGTTTTGCTCGTTCACGAAACGGCGGCACGACTTGTTCGGGTGCATCGACGTCGTGGCAGTCTCGACGGAACACGGCACGTTAGGCGTGCAAGCGACCAGCGGGAGTAACCTGGCATCGCGCGTCACCAAGTCGCTTTGGATTCCCGAACTGTGCGTCTGGCTGGCGGCTGGCAATCGTTTCGAGTGCTGGGGCTGGCGGAAGTTGAAGCACGGAAAGTCGTGCCGATAGGTGCCGAAAGTTGTGTCGTTTTCGATTGTCGATGGAACTCCGATAGCGAGCGAGGAGTGACATGAGCGAAGTAACCGAAGCAGCCCGCGTGAATCGCATCCTCGCGGAATTCATGGGATACCGCGACATCGCACCGATGATCGAAGGCGGCGCGCTGTGGGGCTATGCGCCTGGCGGACCGTCAGTGCCGCTTCCAGACTATTGGAACTCCGCCGACGCCATCCTTCCGGTCGTCGAACGGCTGTGCCGGGAGCGGGGATTATCGCTTGCTATTGAGCTTGGGCAACTAGGACCAGCATTCGCCAGTGACAATTTTGTCGTCGTAATTGGCGAGTATGCCCCAGGCGGACGCGAATGGCATGCAAGACACCAGCATCTTGCAGCGGCAGCCGCGCTGGCCTGTGCCGCCGTGATTCAAAAACAGGAGAGCTAACCAATGTGCGAATGCGGCTGCCAAGGAACATGGACTCGCTACCGGTTCCCCGCTCCTGACGGGGCGTTCTACCTACTCACGCTTATGGGCACTTGCACCAACTGCGATGGAGCCAGTGGCTTCAGGATCGAGTTGTGCAAGCCCGAAAGTCACGACTACGAGTATTACGGCAAGGATTTCCCGGAGGCGATTGAAGGCGAATTGAAGTTCGAGGACTGGGGCGACATCCTAGGCGTCCATTTCGACACCGGAGTACAGAAGCACAAGTTTGTCGAGTCACTGTTGCCGCATCTGGTTGGCGTCGACAGCCGCAAACTGGGCGAGGATGGCGTAATCGACAAGTTCGGTGCAGAGGTGATTCTGGAGGAGATGTACGAAGACGCGCAGATGCAGCCGACGCTGGCTGATTAACTGTGCGGCCGTGATTGAGGCGATGAACAACGAAAGGACGGGAGCATGACGACTGCGACGAAACCCCCCACGAAGGCACCGCGCACCAAGCCAGTCGAGTGCTGGCACTTCATCGGTGCGGACAGGCGGCTGCAATACGACATGGCAGACTTGATCGTCAAGCCGAAGTCGATAGCAAGATTCAGCGGAACGCCGAAGCTATGCGAGCGTGGGCTTCACGGTTCAATTCGCGCCATCGACGCGCTGCAATATGCTCCGGGGCCAGTCATCTGCCGCGTGCAAATCGGCGGCGAAGTCATTCACGGCAGCGACAAGCTGGTTGGCACTTCGCGCAAGTGTCTATGGCTGGCGGACGCGACGAACACGCTGCATGAGTTCGCCTGCCTCTGTGCCGAGGATGCGTTGCGCGTCGCGAAGGTGGACGACGTGCGATGCTGGCACGCGATTGAGACAAAACGTAAATGGCTGCGCGGCGAAGCGACGGACGGCGAATTGGCTGCTGCGAGGGCTGCTGCGTGGGATGCTGCGTGGGATGCTGCGTGGGCTGCTGCGTGGGATGCTGCGTGGGCTGCTGCGAGGGCTGCTGCGTGGGATGCTGCGAGGGCTGCTGCGTGGGATGCTGCGTGGGCTGCTGCGTGGGCTGCTGCGTTGGCTGCTGCGTTGGCTGCTGCGTGGGCTGCTGCGAGGGATGCTGCGTGGGATGCTGCGTGGGATGCTCAAAACACCCGCCTCGAAAGCATGTTGCTGGCGTTGAATCCCGCCGTGATTGAGGGCGGGGAGGGACGGGCGTGAAGGTTGCTTACGCTGATCCGCCGTACATTGGCCAAGCAAAGAAACACTACAAGCACGACCCGCAGTGCGCAGAAGTAGATCACGCGGCGCTTATCGAGCATCTGAATACATTCGACGCATGGGCGCTTTCATTGTCATCACCGACACTAAAGATAATTCTGCCGATGTGCCCCGACGATGTCCGCGTGATGGCGTGGGTGAAACCGTTCTGCGCGTTCAAAGTGAACGTCAATCCAGCCTACGCATGGGAGCCGGTCATCGTGAGAGGCGGACGCAAGAGGACGCGGCAGCAAGAAACCGTGCGCGATTGGGTATCGGAAGTAATCACGCTCAAGCGTGGCTTGAGCGGCGTAAAGCCGGAGCGTTTTTGCTTCTGGCTGTTTGAAGTGTTGAATCTTGAGCGTGGCGATGAACTACACGACCTGTTTCCAGGAAGCGGCGCTGTCACTAGGGCGTGGCGCGCATGGCTGCGGCAAGGGAAGCTGCCGCTTGATTATAGCGTAACCCACCCCCACCCAACCCCCGCCGCGTCTGGCGATAACGAAACGTGAAGTCATTGATGATTGAGCCCTACTATCAAAGCGGCGGCATTACGATCTATCACGCCCACAACCTGGACGTGCTGAGAACCCCTGCCGTGCGTGGCATCGACTGCGTTATCACAAGCCCACCATACAACCTAGGAAGCGAGCCTTGGCCACATCTTGGTAACTGGAAGCAGGGAGACTCCGCCGGCGGCAGGAGCAAGTGGCGCAACGGTTCTGACGCCTCCAGCGGAATCCAATACGGAGAACACACAGACGCCATGCCCTGGGAGGAATACTGCCGATGGCAACGCGATGTCCTTCACTGGTGTTGGGAGCATTTACCAGACGATGGGGCGATCTTCTACAACCACAAGCCGCGTGTGATCGGCGCAAGGCTGTGGATGCCACTTGAATTGCTTCCTATTGACGTAATCCATCGACAGACGATTATTTGGTCTCGCCCCGGCGGCATGAACTTCAATCCGACTGCGTTTGTTCCAACCCATGAGTGGATCATGGTATTGGCGAAAGAGGGGTTCCGCCTCAAGTCTCGCGGCGTATCCGGCCTTGGCGACGTGTGGCGAATGTCTCCCGATAAAAACTTGCACCCCGCGCCGTTTCCGCTAGAGCTTCCTGGCAAGGTCATTGAAGCAGTTGGCCCGACCTGTGTGCTTGACCCGCACATGGGGAGCGGAACAACACTGCGCGCCGCAAAAGATGCCGGCATACAAGCGATCGGAATTGATACCGACGAAAGCTACTGCGAAATGGCTGCTGAGCGGATGCGGCAAGAAGTGCTGTTTTGAACGAACGAACCCCGCCGCGTCTGGCGGCTGAAAGGAGAGGGAGATTTTATGAAGCGATTACTGTTTGGAAATGGCGAGATAACCCAGCGACTCGTGTTCGACGGATGGCACTGGCAATTCGAGTTCAAGCTCGAAGACCTTTGGGTAGGCGTATTCTGGAAAACAAGCGGCCATTGCGTTGACCTCTGGATATGCCTGCTACCTTGCGTGCCTCTGCACATTAGCTGGTGGTATCACGACCCGTTGCAATAACACCCAACCCCCGCCGCGTCTGGCGAATGATGGAGATCGAGAGCGATGGATATTTTGAATCAGCAATGCGAAACGAAGCTATGCGAACGATGTGCTAAGCGATGCCGCACGGTCGCCAAGAAAAATCCCAACGCGCAGATATTTGTCTTGGGGACGACGGAAACCGGACGCCTTTGCACCGAATGTGTGGTGACTCACATGATTCGCGTGTTCGACTTGGGGCCGTCTAGTTCCCTCGGGAAAGAGCGGATGAACGAACTGTTCCCTGACTGCCTGCGAGCGCCACACATTCAAGAGCAGATGCAACGAATCATCCGAGTGGCAGCAAGTAGCTACGGTTCGGAAATGCTGCCCGATGCTGTTGACTGGGATGAGGTGATTGCCAACTGGCACTTGCCATTTGCCGAAGAGACCAAGCCGGCAAAGAAGAAAAAGAAGTAACCCGCCCCGCCCGCCGGGCATTTAACGAAGGAGATCGGTGACGTGAGTACGCTTCGCAAAATCGAACTGGAAGTGGACGAACTTGACTACGAGGCGATCCAGAAGGCATTCGCTGTGAAGCAAGGAAATCGCTTCGGTGGCGACTCGACGATCCTGCCTGACGGTGACGGCAATATCCAGGGTCGCATGGTCGGAGAAATCTGCCGTGGATGGCTCGACATGCTTGGTCTGTGGAAGGGGCAATAACGACGACGACACCTAACCACCCCGACGCAACGGGGCTTAACACTGGGAGCTATTGATCTATGAGTAATTCAAATAATTCTGTGCCTGTTGTCGGCATTAGCGTGGTGTGCATGGCGCTTCTCGCCTTACTGGCGGTGCCGTTTTGGCTCTGGCCGACGTACCGCGTTTGGCAGCGCGAGATGGCCGGTAAGGCAGAACTTGCCGAAGCCGAGTGGAGCAAGCAGATCGCAATCCAAGAGGCGAAAGCCAAGTACGAATCCGCCATTGAACTTGCTAAGGCGGAAGTCGAACGCGCTAAGGGCGTAGCCGAAGCGAACAAGATCATCGGCGAGAGCCTAGAGGGAAATGAATCCTACCTGCGGTATCTCTGGATTCAGGCGCTGCAAGAGGACACTAATTCCGTGATCTACGTGCCGACCGAAGCGAACTTGCCGATTCTCGAAGCTGGCCGCCTTGGTGGAATGCAACCCAAACAGGAGCCGACCCGATGACCGAGAAAGTTGAGAGCGTGGAATCGTTGGCGGAGACAATCGTCTCCAAGTATGTCGGTGGGGCGTGCCTGCGCGGCTGCACGGCTGATGCGGTTGCTGAAATCGAGTCGTGGCTGCACTGTCACAACATCGACCCCGCCACGATGCAGCCGGTGGACTCCCAGCAAGTCTACAACGCGCTGTCAAACGCTCACCGTGACATCGGCGAGTGGTGTCAGTTCGCCAACTATCTGCGAAGTGAATCAGAAAGACCAAGCCACGATCCGCGATGCCCGACTGAGGCGGCAATTCGCGTGTCGCGGCATGTTCAACGCGAGCTTGGTAGTGCAATGGTGCTGGTGCGAAACGGTGAGCAACCGGAGTTTCAGGAGATGACGAAAGAGGCGAAGTGCCAAGGCACACAACAGCCGGCCGAGAAGCAACAGCCCGCCGAGCCGGTCGTGGCGGATGAGGACAGGGAACTCATCGAAGATATTCTCACCGCCTCTGGTGTGACGAACACGTACACGATGGACCGCGACCGATTTCAGGACAAGCTACCCGCCATCATCGCCCGGCACCGCGAGAAGGCGGCCGCCGCTGATAGGGCGGAGATTGAGCGGCTGAAATTATCCGGCGTGTCGCAGATGAACGAGATTCGGTCGCTCGAACAGAAACTAGCGGACGAACGAGCGGCATTCCTGTCTTTCAAGAATCAATCCAACGACGTTCTCGACCGCATAAACCGCGAACTGGACGAAGTAATTGCGAGAAGCAACGATCGTCAACAGAAGCTCGCCGCGTCTGAGGCGAGGGTGCGGGAACTAGAGAACGTCGTCGGCGATACGATGCGAGTTGCTGCCAGCATTGCGAATGACTTGGAGCATGTTCGGTGCAAGATTCCCGCAACGGCGGACGCGGAAAGAAAAAGTTCACCCGACCCGCAGCAGTGGCCGTAACACCCCACCCCGCAAACCAAGGAGGGCGAGACCGTGAGTGAGAGGATTGAGGATGCGGACCCAGTTGTTCCCTATCGTGTCGCCTACGTTGGGGATCTTATTCAACGCATCGACCACCTGACCGCCACCCTCCGCGAGGTGGAAGCAGAGCGGGATCGGTTGAGAGGGGCGTGTGAGGTGGCAAAGGGGCACGCATTGGATGTCAGCGTGACGGCATTGACCGTAGTTGAGGAATGTGACCTCGAAGTAACGGACCGCTGCGTCAAGTCGCTTCTGGATCAAGTTCGCATGATGATTTCCGCACTCGCCAACACCGCGCACGTCGCCACCCCAAAGGAAGCCTGACATGCAAATCACGATTACCGACGCGATGCTGGAGGCGGTGAAGCGGGTGAATGACCCATTGCGCGACTGCGATTACGATAGCGCGACACACGATCTTGCCTTGCGCGTCATCGCTGCGATTGAAGAACAAACCGCGAAGGAACCAAAGGACACGCCATGCCCCTAGACCTCAACCAACCGCCGACGAACAAGCGATTGGAACAAACCGGATTGCCGTTCGACTTCGATGAACGCGACACCGCGACGCTCTTGGTTGCTCGCGGAGAAACCGGACTTTTTGAATTAGTGCTTCCGTACTTTCGTGAGAATGCGTCCACGCGCGAATGCGATTTACTGGTCAAGATTTACCGCGATAGTGGCGTGTCGTCAGCGGCATTGTCTCTCGGCCACGTTTCGACCCTCGGCGAAGTAATTTCCCTCTACGAAACACTGTCCCAGAAGAAGTGGCCGGGGTGCGACTAACCGAAAGGAGTTGAGCGGATGCAAACTACAAGGATTGGTGCCAAAAAACTTGGCTACGACCAAGGCGAACCATTTTTGGCGCTGTGCCTGTTAGTCGTGATAGCTTGCGCAATCTGGTATGCGATTGGCTAACCGTATCTGGACGCGGTAAAAGGATCGGGGCGATACACGGAGGTGTGAATCGTTGGTTGCTTTTGGTTTTGTAGATTACGACGCAACTGACGCCACCAGCGCCAGGACGAATGTAGCGTGCTACACCAGCAACGATACCACCGGAGATGACTACAACGTCGGCATGCAACCTATCCGCCTGCGAGACGAGGCAACCGAACAACAGGAAGTTCTAGCGTGCTGTGATGACTTGCTGATTCCACGAGGCCAGCCACTCGGGGATAAGCACAACGCCGAGCCGCGACTGAGTCGTAGGCCGCTCCAGGCCGCTTCTACATACGGTTAGCTTTAGGGGGCGGCTGGCCCCCACTGCTGATTGCAAGTCATTGAGACGGACGGAATTCAAAACCACGAAACGGAGTTCAAAACATGCTGGTATTGTCACGGAAGGTCGGCGAAACCATTGACGTTCTATCGGTAAAGGGCGAGCTACTGGCGAGGGTCGCAATCGTCCGCGTCAACGGCAACCGCGTTGTCCTGGGTCTCGACGGGCAGCCGACCATCAAGTTTCTGCGGTCAGAGATCGAGCGGCACCCGTCGGCTCGGGTAGCTGATGGTGCGGCACGTCGGCGGACTTCCGCCCCATAACTGCTTGACTTACCGCCGTCAAGCAGGTTAGCCTATTCCGTAGTAACCGGTCTCTGCGCCATTAGGGCGCGAGCCAGTCGCACAGAGCGACGGATCGGATGTGTCCGATTTCGTCGACTCATTCTGCCGCGACTGGTACAGGCTTATGTCCCATGCGACCCACATTCAGGGACTTTGTTGCACTGGCGAAGCTGCGGAAGTTTCTTCAGCGGCACCCAGTGTTTGCCGGACTTCTCAAGATTTTAGCGCACGCTGCGCTCTGGCTCTTGTCGCTCTGGCACTTGCTGCCGCGTCGATCTTCGTAAGCACTGCACGGGGCGGCGGCCACGACTACGCATCTCCCGACGACTGGCGACGCAAGCAGATCCCGGACGCCGAAATCGCCGCCGATCCTCGCTTGGTTATCTACGACCGAAGCGAGATGCCCCAGGCATATCAGATGCAAAACTCCGCACCCTACGCGGAGAACGGCTTTCATTGGGCTGGAAATAACGTCAGTGGCGACCCACCAGATAACATGCTCCCTGATGGACAGGGCGGAAATGCTGGCGTTGACTTCCCTTGGCGAGTCACCGGCGGCACCGATGAGTGTCGCAACATCGTGTCGTTCGCCTGGATGCTGCTGCCAGAAGGCAAGCCTGTCGTCTGGTGGCGTGAGCGCATGAACGACCGTCTCGGCGGTGGCATGGGCTATCGTTGGATCTTTCCAGTCGGCACGCGCTTCGGAGAAGTGCTGCTCATGCCGTGCAATGGCTCGCTCGTTACGTGCGAAATGCGCGTCCGTGAGCGAGTCAAGAATGATTGGGCGGTCGATCTCCTACGGCCGTTCCCCGAGGCGACGGACCTGGCCGAGGCCATCCGTACTCGCCGCCCTGATTGGGGTCACGACCGGGCACTGTCCGAGGCTGTCCGTCACCTCGAATCCGACGTGCCGCTCAAAACAAAGACGCTAACCGATACGAAGCACCCGCGCCGCGCTGTGCGACTAGAGGCGAGCGAAGATGTTTTGCCGCCGATTGATGAGGCGCTGGTCTACGAACTGATGAGCACCACGCCATTCCGCTCGGCTCTCGGCCTGACGTGGCGCGGAACTGATTGCTATGCCCCCGCCAATGTCGTGATGCCAGCCGGGTATCGCGGCACATTCATCGGCAACGATCAGACCTCGTGCGCCCAGTGCCACAAGACAGCCAGCATGGCTGCTAGGGCATTCGACCAACCGCGCGGCTGGTATGGGCATGTGCCGGGCAATGACGAGGTGTTTAGCTGGTATCCCGTTGACCCACGCAGCGTGTCACGCAACGGCTTTCATTTGCAGCCGGTGATCCGCAACCGGCCAGGTTTCATCGAGCCCCGCGATGAGTCTCGGCATTCTGCGGCGGACTATCACGCCATTAAGCGAGACGTGCAATGAGCAAGCTACTTGTCCGCAAGATTGTCGGCGCTGGGCACGTGCGAAATCCGCACAAAAAGCCCGGCGACTGGGATTATCGCACGTGGGGGCTGGTGGCCTTGCTGGTCTTGCTGGCGATCGCGTTGGCGAAGCAGTCGTTTGGGGCTGGGCTTGAGGACTGCTATCGCGCGACCTGTCGTGTCGAGATGGGCAGTGGCTCGGGAAGCGGTTGCGTTTTTCAGGCCGACGCAGAGCGATTCTACATCCTCACAAACGCCCATGTGGCCGGTACGACACGCGGTCGGAATGCCTCTGTCGTCTTCACGCGAGAAGGCTACGAGGGCACGATTCCGGCGGTGGTCGAATATGGCCAGCAAGGCGAATACACGCCGGACGTGGCCGTCTTGTCGGTCACGAGAGCCAGCATGGCTGGTTACGAGCCGCCCGTGATCCCGCTGGCACCAAGAGATCCACAGGCGGGGGATACCGTGCTGTCGGTAGGCGCTGCGCGCGGAGCATGGGCAACTGCCTGGACTGGGCACGTTACGACTAATGACGGTGACACCATAGGGTTCCTCCCCACGCCTGCCCCAGGGCGCAGTGGCTCGGCGCTATTCGACGCGACGGGCTCGGCCATCGTGGGGCTGGTGACATGGCAAACCCCGCAAGGCGGCAGGGCTCAGTCGATAACGGCAGTGCGTCGCGTGATTGATTCGAGAGGCATTCAAACGCCGCCGGATGTGTTGGCGCCGTTGGTGCCGATTCATCCCGCGCAATGCCCGGACGGGAATTGCCAGCCTTCTCCATCGCGTGGGAATCCGTGGGGCAATCGCCCGCGAATCATTCCGCCAAACTGCCAGCCGCCGACGGTCACACCACCCGCCGTCACGCCGCCGGCCACGAATCCCGCACAGCCGCCAGCCAAGACCGCTCCGGCTTGTGAGTGCAAGCCGCACGAGCCGTGCCAGTGCGATCCAAACGCCACCGCTAAGTTGACCGAAGATATTGCCGCGATTCGCACCGAACTGGCGAAGCTCTCTGAGTCGTGCGCGGCGAAGCCTGTGCCACCTCCCGAGCCGCCGGTGACGCGACCGGACGAGCCGCCGTTAGACAAACCGGCGGAGGTGCATCACTACGTAGTGGTTGCGGACCTGAGCGCACCGGGCTGGCCGCGCGTGGCTGCCGAGGTTGAACAGGCCCGTGACATTTTTCCGCTCATTCACGTTGTCGATGCGAAGGACGTGCCGTTCCTGGTGCGGCCCCTGCCGCAGTGCGTCACCTACGACTCGGCAGGCAAACCTACAGCGATTGCCAAGGGGGAGCGCGAAACGTCGCTCACCTTGCAAAGGATAATCCGCCGCGAGTAACGGCGGTGCGCGCGTTTCTTTTTTCCCTACGTAGGAGTTTTTTCGATGGCTCTTGATCCCGCAATTGGCGACCAGTTGTCGACGTTGACGCTGACCGCCGCGCAGCACGGCATGACCCGCCTCGCGATGATTGGCGACAACCTGTCGCAGGGTCTTGGCGTGATTAACAACACGCTCATCCAGCAGCACGGTGGTGTTGCCGATGACGCAGCCCAGTACGCCGGAATGAACACGGCGGCCGGCATCCCGCAGAGTGGCTTCGTGAAGGGCACCCCCTAGCCCTAGCGAGTGAGGTTTCGGCGGGGCGGTGGCTTCTGCTGCCGTCCCGCCCGTCCCTCTTGTGAGACACGCCAATGGCTGACGAATTTGACGCGGAACTAGACCGGGTTCGGCGTGCCTACGAAATGCGGCACGAGAAGACCAACGAGATGATTACCGACCATCTCGCGGCCGGTGCTGTCGTCGTGTCGCAGCAAGCCGCCGCACTGGCTGCGGGGGTGCTGTCTCGCCCGGATTTTTTTCGGGAGTCAACCAATTGAGCGCCGCTGAACGCAAAGCCGTCGTGCAAGAGTGCCTGGACCTGTCCCACTGGTATCGGTCATGGGCGACGCTTAAGCATGGCCTGCCAGACAAGCAGCATCGCAATTCAGTCGGCGACGAACCAACGCCAGAGCCGCCGCAGATTATCCCGATCCCGTACATCACCGAGAAGATGGCCGACTCTATGAAAGAGTCGGCGACCACTACTTCCGCACCGACAGTGCCGCCCGCGCCGAACTGGCGTAATCGCCTTCTGGCTGGGCTACTGGGCGCCGGACTACTCGCCGGCACAGGCACCGCAGCCGGAGTCGCTGGATGGCTGGCCAATAGTGGCGGCAAGCAGGCTCCACCTGCCGTTGCTCCCGCGCCGCCGGTCGGCCCTGCGTATGGCGATCTTCTCCAGTGGCTCGATCAAGAGGGCTACAACGTGCCACCCGCCACACCCGGAGGTTCGCCATGAGCATTGAAGACATTCTCCGCACGGCGATCGAGCGGCAGTCGGCAATGCTCGACGAGTCAGACGCCGAAGTGAAGCGCATCGCGGACAAGCATTTCAAGGTGATTGGCGATCCCTACGCGGTTGCGTCGGATTTGCACGATGACGAGCCAGGGCCAGAGGTGACGGTATGAAGCGATTCATTCTCTCGCTTGCGTGCGTTCTCTCGCTAGGCTCCCGCGTACTGGCAGGCGAGCCCGGCACGCTCGAAATCTGGCGAGTTATCGACGGCGACACGATCGCGGCCGAGCAACTGAACCTTCCGTTCGGTGTCGCACTGACAAACGTAAAACTTCGCATGGCCGACTATGACGCATGGGAGACGAGCTATCGCCGCGAGACGGTAAGCATTTCGGCCAAGGAAATCGAACTCGGTAAGCGTGCCGCCAAGGAACTCAATGACCTGCTGTCCAATCATCCGTTTCGCGTATTGCCCGGCGACCCGCAACGCACGCACGACGTTTACGGCAGGTTGCTGGTCAAGATCGAGGTGAAGCTACCCGACAAGGGCTGGTACTCACTCGCTGAGTGGATGACGCGCAAGGGACACACGCGACCACCATTGGAGGGCAACTGATGGCAGCCAAATTTCCGGCGACGCATCCCGTCTGGGAGTTAGCGAACTACACGCTCCGATTCCTCATTCTAGCCGTCGTGCTGGCGTGGAATGTCGAGAGCTTCGACAAGACTGAAATCACCATCTTGATTGGCGTGATGTTCGGCGACGGTGTGCTGACGAGCTTCCGCGCTAAGGCACTGAAAAACACAGGAACCAAGTAAGCCGCGGTCTCCTCCCCGCGCCAGCCGGTCAGACGGAGAGCCTTGCAAAATGGACGCTCACGAACGGACTCAGCCGCCTGACCGGCTCTTTTAACAACGAAAAGGATTACAGCATGCACTATCGAAACGGACGCGAAGCGAAGAACGGCGACAAGATTGTGAAGCTCGAAGGCGGAAGGGTTGTTGCCTTTGGCGTGCTTCACAGCGCGGTGCCTGGGAATGACTATTGCAACGGAAACATCGCAGCGATTCAGCCGCCGAACGATTACGCCTGCATGTGCGACTGCCTTCACGTCGACGACGTTGCCGCGTTGCTGAGCGAAAAGGAACTCGACAAGCGTCCGGCAGGAAAATAGCCATGCCCTGCGCGTGCTGCGGAAATCCGACCTCACAAGGCTATCGGCGCGACCCTGACACTTGCCGCATGGCTCGTGACAAACAGTGGTGCGACGGATGCTTTGAGCGACTGTTTTCCCGCAACACCTGGGGGCGGCGACGGAACGAAGACTATCGCAATCTAGGGTTTGCTGACCAGCAGTATCACGGCGATTTTCTGAGGGGCTGAAACGCATGACGCAAACACCCTACTTCGACGCGACGGGAAACGGCGCTGTGATGACGGGGCGTTTGTACGTGACGCCGAGCGGGAGGATGTTTTTCGCGGAATCGTATCTGGTCGACAAGTTGCGGCAGCGATTTAGCGCGGAAGCGGGTGAGCAGCTTGACTTGAACAAGGATGGAAAGCGCGTGCGTATGACGATGGAAGTTATTGGCGAAGGCGACGTGTAAATGGCGAGTATGGGCGTCGTCTCGATCGTACTCGAAAACGAAAAGTCTCTACGCGCGTTGATTGAGGCAGCAGAGTTGCTTGCGGAACTAGAAGACGACTTTCCGTACAGGCCAGAAATCAAAGCAGCGATAAAGCGACTCCGATACGCGAGTCGTCACCTGAGAGTTGACGAGAGGGCAGCAACATGACCCCGAACGACGTCAGCGAGTGGCATGTGATTCGTGAGTCGCAGATACGCACGGAAGAACATTTGCGAACCCTGATTGATTCACACGACGAAGTTAAGCTCGCGCTGCAAGGCAACGGCACGGACTCGCACCCCGGACTTATTAAAGACGTGGACCGCTTGAAGCAACGACAGAACCAAGTCACCGGATGGCTCGCTACGGCGTGGGGTGTGATTACGCTCGCGCTCGGTGCGCTGGCTACGTGGCTGTTGGACTATATCGGGACCGGGCATAAATGAGCGAACCTGTCCAGTACGCACCGCAGGCTGAAACGGACCCGATTTTTTCGGCGTCTGATGTGTTCGGCGTCACGTCGACCGACATCGGCAATTGGGATACTGCGTTCGGCTGGGGCAATCATGCGAGCGCTGGCTATCTCACGACGGTCGATATCTCGGCGAACACGAATCTAGCGGTGACGGCACCCATCGTGTTGACTGGCGACACGCTGAGCTTGAATCTTGCTGCTGCCTACTCATGGACCGGCGCCCACACCTGGGGCGTGGATGGAACGGGCGTTGACCTGATTGCCTACGGCGAGAATTCCGGCGACCGAATGCACTGGGATCAGGACGGCGGTTCTGGCAGTGCAGGACGACTTAAGCTGTTCGGGGCGAGTGAATTTATCGTCATCGGTAAATCGGCGTTGGGGGCATCAGGTGCAATCGGTGGCACGGCAGGCAAGGCTGTCTTGCACATTGCCGAGACGATCACGCCCGCGAACTTCACGACCCCAGCGGCGCTTGAGTTCACCGCGTACATGGCGCCTAACACGTTCGGCGGCATTGTCGGATTGCTCGCTACGGCCGGAACGACAGCTGCGGTGCATAACACCGAGACTCTAGCGGTTCCGCTCGACCTGATGCTGGACTTGAATCACACTTCCGGCACGGTTGTTCAGGCCAACGGTATACGAATCAGCGGAGACATCAGCGGCGGCGGCAATACAACGGCTGCCGCTGCAATTCAAATAGACACAATTTCTGGCAGCGGCGGAACTGTCACGACCTGCTATGGAATCTTGCTAAAAGAGCAAGCTCGCGGCTCGACGAACTGGCAGCTCTATAGCGAGGGTGACGGGCATTCGCACCTTGGCGACGACGCGGCGCGCACCTACTGGGGCACGGCGAACGACGCCTATTGTGCCTTCGATGGCTCTAATCTCGTCTTTACCGTGGCGGCCGTCACGAGCGGCGCCCAATTTGTGCTCGCGGACTGCGGGCTGATCGTAAACGAGGGCGGCGGCGACAAAGACACGCGCATCGAAGGCGACACGCTGACGCACATGCTGTTTCTAGACGCCAGTTCCGCGACCGAGAACATCGCACTACTCGCAGGCAGTGCCCCGAACTGGCAGAGCATGGACGGAGGCATCTTCATCGCCAACGCATCGACGGTGCCGACTGGCAACCCAACGGGCGGTGGCTTTCTGTACGTCGAGGGCGGAGCCCTGAAGTATCGCGGTTCAAGCGGCACCATAACCACGCTGGGAGCAGCGTAATGCCAAGTTTCAGTTACACGATTCCGGGCGCGGCTGCATCCCGCGTCGTGGCTGCGTTCGTCGCCCTGTACGACTACGCCAATGCTAAGTTGCCCGACGAAACGCAGGCGCAGTTCACGGAGCGCCAAGTCAAGCTTTTCATTAAGCGAACCGTAGCACGACACGAGGCAGCGGAAGCGGCAAAAACAGCGGCGCGAAATGCCGAAGCAACAGCACTTGTAGACATTAACGTGACATAACATGGCAGGCGAACTAGGACCAGTCGAAGCGCCAACGGGCAAATTCGTCTATGCCGTGATTCATCGCGGTAGTGCGGCCACGGTGCGCGACGTGGTTGCCGGAGCATGGGATACGTTCACCGATGCGGATATCGCCGATTACGACGTGCAACTCACCGAACAAGGCACGGCCAGCGGCAGCTATCGCGGCGATGCCCCGAGCGGGCTTAACCTCACGACCGAGGGGCACATCGCCAAGCTCTACTATCGCGACAATTCGAGCGTGGCGATTGGTGACACGCTACTCGGAAGCCAGCGTATCGGGCTGACCGAGGCGAATGTTGCAGCTATCAGCGGCGACGCCACGGCAGCGGACAACGCCGAAACGGCTTTCGATGGCGGTTCGTACAACGTGGGCGGTGGCAGCATCGTAGCTGCAAGTGTGACTGGCGCGGTGGGCAGCGTAACAGGCGCCGTCGGCTCAGTTACAGGTGCCGTGGGCAGCGTGACTGGCAACGTGGGCGGCAACGTGACGGGTTCGGTGGGCTCGGTGACGGCTGGTGTAACACTTGCCAATGATGCCATCACCGCAGCGAAGTTTGACGAGTCCACGGCATTCCCGCTCACCGCTTCCGATAGCGGCAGCACGGCAGTCGCTCGCACTGGCGCCGATTCCGACACGCTCGAAACGCTGTCGGATGAAATTGCTGCATTACAAGGTACCGCGAATAGCATCCTCGAAGATACGGACGAGATCGGCACGAATGGCGCCGGCCTGAGCGCGTTGGCTAGTGCTACCGATCTTGGGTCGCTGATTACAACCGTTGGCGTGGCTGGTGCAGGGCTCACCGAGGCGGGCGGCACTGGGGACCATCTTTCGGCAGTACCAGACACCAGCGGCACGACCACTCTCCTTGGGCGACTCACGGCGACCCGCGCCGGGTATCTCGACAACCTATCCGCAGGTGCAGTAGCTACAGCGTCCAAGCTACTCAAGTACATTCGCTTGCTGGCTCGCAAAGATGCGGGCGCCACCATCGACGACATCACCGAGCTAAACGAGATCAACGCCAACAGCGGCAACGGAGTTGGGGCTTACAGCAACGGAACGGATTCGCAAGAGGCATTACGAGATCGCGGCGATGCTTCGTGGGTCACTGGCCCGACCGCTAGCGCAATTGCCGACGCCGTACTCGACGAAGCCCTAAGCGGGCACACCACCGCCGGCACGCTGGGTAAGGCGGTGTCTGATGTGCTGGAGGATACCGGGACGACGTTGCCGGCAACGCTGAGCAGCATGGCTGGCGCGACGTTCGACACTTCTACGGACAGCCTGGAAGCGATTCGTAATCGTGGTGATTCGGCTTGGCCTACGGCTACCGGGTTTAGTACGCACAGTGCCGCAGATGTTCGCACGGAAATGGACGCGAATAGCACGAAGCTGGCGAGCATTGACGGCAAGACGACGAACCTGCCAGCGAGCCCCGCGGCCGTTGGTTCGGCGATGACGCTGACCACCGCCTACGACGTCTACCACGCCGATATCCTGCTCACCGTTGACGAGGCGAACACACGGGACGAGTACACGATCACATGGTTTAAGAATGGCGTGGCGGTCACCAGTGGCATCACTTCGCCGACGCTGCAAGTGGTCAAGCGAGCCGACGGAACGGACCTGATTGCGAGCACGACGCCAACGCAGATTGGCTCAACGGGCAGCTACAAGCACGACGAATCGAGCGGTCGCATTACGGCCGGTGAAGCGACGCTGGTTATTGCTGGGGCGACGATTGACGGCAGCCCGCGGTCGTTCCGCCTGTTAGTGGGAAGGGATTCGAGCGCATGAGCCTGTTTCGACGTGTACTGCTGACGCTTTGGCCTAAGCGGCGCGAGGATGCGCTAGCGTCAGAGCCAGTGGTGCCGCCAGTACACGACCACCTATGCGGGTCCATCACATGCGAACCGAGGCTAGTCGGCGTTGTGTCGTGCCAAGCGTCGCTGATTGGTTCCATTGGCGCCGTTCCAACACTCCAGCAGCTACAGGGCATCATGACGGCGGAAGCGGCAATGAGCGGAACGATAACCGGCAGTCCGATGCTCTACGGAACAGTGAGCGCTAATCCATGCTGAATCTCGACCTGACTACCGACAACCTGATTACGTGGTCTGGCATGACGCTGGCTTCGTCCGGTGCGCTGGTGGACAACGCCACAGTCTCGATGCAGCTGAGGCTAGCCAGCACGCTTGCCACTGTAGCAGGCACATCGGCAGGCATTTCTTTGACGATCACCAGCACAGCCACGTGTGACTACCAGGGCGTGCTTGGTTCCACGTTATCGCTGGTGGCTGGGGCAAAGTACATGCTGGACATCACAGCGAGCACGACGGCTGGAGC
>CAZRFC010000024.1:0-9829 GCA_964598975.1 uncultured Mycobacterium sp.
GCGATTCACTCGTAATGAATAGGTCAGGGGTTCGATTCCCCTAGGCGGCTCCATCTAATCTGTGCACTCCACCCGGGTCTGATGGCCGGAAACCCCGGTCGGCCCGCCCGTCGCGGGGCCCCCGCCGTTCAAGCCACGGAAATTCTGGTGCAGATGCGGCAGGATTTCGGTGAGCGCGTGACCACCGCGGCCGTGCGCTGTGAGCACCGAGCTCCCCGGGTTGCACGTTCTGCACCGCTTCGCGGCGCTGGCCGGTGAAGTTCGTCAGTAGTGGTATCTGGCTTTGAGAATCTTGATTTCGATGGGGTCTGCTCGGTAGACGAGTCGATGTTCGTCGTCGATCCGTCGCGACCAGTAGCCGGAGAGTTCTCCCTTGAGCGGTTCGGGCTTGCCGATCCCGGCGAACGGATCTCGTTGTATTTCCGCGATTAGCCGGGTGATCCGGCGGGCAGTCTTTCGGTCCGAGCTCAGCCAGAACAGAAAGTCCTCCCAGGCACCCGGATCGAAGTTGATGGCTCGCACTATTCGCTGCCGGCCATCTCCTGAAGTTCCTCGATCGACGTGGAGTGTTCGGTCAGTGCGGAATCGCGAGCACTGTCCCGGGCCTTATCTCGAGCCAGAGCCTCCATGAGCCGGCGCGCATTCTCGGGTGAACGCAGCAGATAGACGGTTTCCTGCCAGGAGTCGTAGTCGTCGGCCGACATCAGCACTGCGTCCCCGGCTTTCGAAGTGATGCGCACTGGTTCGTGGTCGGTATTGACTTGCTCCAGTAGTGGAAAGAGGCGCTGCCGGGCCTCGCTCGCGCTGATGGCCATTTGCCGCCCTTTCATCCCTGTGCGGTAATACGGTACCAAAATCGTACAATGATTCGGTACCAACCTGCGCCTGGGGCGCGCAGTCCCGCGAGGGCGGAATCGGAGACCGACCCCGACGGTTTGCCGTGGGAGCTCGTTGTTAGCTGCCCAGGTGGATGTCGAGGAAGTGAGGTCCGGCCGGGGTTGAACACGTAGGCCCCGCCGTGGGTGTTGACCATGAGCCGGTTGGTGTTGCGCGCCGGGATCTGTGCCGGGGTGACGATGAATACCGGGACGCCGCCGAGGGTGGTCGATTCGACCAGGTACTCGGCGGGACCCGGACATGCCGGCCGGGCGAGAACGGGTTGGCCGCCGTCGTCGCCCCGACCCTGCTGGCCATGTCGGGTAGCGTGCCTCGGGAGGTCTGAGGTGGCCGAGTGTCGATTATTGGGGTGGTGGATTTGCGGTACGGCTTGATTTGGCTAGCGGGATTGCTGACAGCCGTGCTGGGTTTGCTTCTCGGACCGACGGCTTTGGCCGGTGCTGCAGGGGAGCCTTCTGAGATCACCGTAGCCACCCATGATCTCGAGCCGTTCGTGATGACCGATGGGGACATCAAGTCCGGGTTCACCATCGAACTGCTCGAGGCGGTTGCCAAGCGCGAAAACTGGACTCTCAACTACCTTGACGTCGACAACGTCGCCGAACAACTCCAGGCCGTTGCGGACCGTCGGGTTGACGCCGCCGCCACGGCCATCTCGATCACCGCTGACCGCACGAAGGACTACGACTTCTCCCAGCCCATCTACAACGCCGGTCTGCAGATCATGGTCCCAACCAGCCGACTCAAGGAATCCGCTCCGGGGCTGCGGGACTTCCTGGATCTGGTGTTCTCGAAGACGATGGCGATCTGGCTGGCGGCGGGTCTGGTCATCTCGGTGGTTCCGGCTCACATCATCTGGTTTTCCGAGCGCAAACACGGTCACGCGATGGTGCCGAGAACATATTTTCGTGGCGTCTTTCGCGCATTCGGATGGAGCCTTGGCATGCTGGCCGGGCAACCAGATGACATCCCGCGGCACTCCTTGACTCGGGTGCTGGCCACCCTGTGGGCTTTTGTCGGGATCATCTTCGTGGCGTTCTACACCGCGACCCTGACCTCCAATCTGACTGTGGCGAAGTTCGACGCTCAGATCCACTCCCCGGCCGATCTGCTCGGTAAGAGAGTGTGTACGGTCGCAAACACCGCACCGGCCAAGTACCTGACCTCGATAGGAGTCGAAGCCAGAGGCCTCGGGACGATCGCCGATTGCTACACCTCCCTCAAGAGGGGGGATCTCGATGCGGTTGTCTTCGATGCTCCGGTCCTTCGTTTCTATGTCGCTCACGAGGGGGCCGGTATTGGAGAGATCGTCGGAACGATTTTCGAAGCCGAGGACTACGGTGTCGCCTTCCCCAATGGAAGCCAACTTCGCAAGCGGTTCAACGAGGCGCTGCTGTCCGTCCGTGAGGACGGCACCTACGACTTGATCAAGCAGAAGTGGTTCGGTTTTGAGAACTCGGAATCGGACTCATCTGGATGACTGGCAGAACTGCCCTGGACGTGACCCGTTGGTGAGATCATCCGCAGCTGCCCAGGTGTGTGTCGAGGAAGTGCGCCATCTCGGCGAAGATGTCCTGGGATTCTTCGGCGAAGGGTTCGATGAAGTAGGTGAAGTGCGAGGCCCCTTCGACCAGGTGTAGTTCGGCGTGCACGCCGGCTTTGCGGAGTTTGCGGTGCATGAGCACGACCTGGCTGAGCAGCAGGTCGCGGGTGCCCGAGACGAGCATGGTGGGTGGGAATCCGGTTACATCTCCGCGCAGCGGGGACAGCAGCGGGTTAGCGATGTCCGCACCGCCTGCGTAGAGCGCCGCTCCGCGACTGCCGATGGCGTCGTAGGTGATCAAGACGTTGTCGACCCATTCGTGGACCTTCAACGAATCTCCTACCGGTGCAAGGTCGCACCAGGGGGTCTGGACGGCGATTGCCGCTGGTGGGGTCAGGCCTTCCTGTTTGGCGCGCAGCACTGTCGACAGCGCCAGGCCGCCGCCGGCCGAGCCGCCGCTGATGGCGATGTTGGCCGGGGGCGCCATCTGCAGGGCGGCTTTCCACACCGCGATGGCGTCGTCGGAGGCGGCGGGGAAGGGATGGTCGGGGGGCATCCGGTAGTCGACCTCGATGACTGTGATGCCGCAGGCGGCCGCGATGACGGCCGGTTCGAGCAGTGACGCCCGGCCGGGATTGAATACGTAGGCCCCGCCGTGGGTGTTGACCATCAGACGGTTGGTGTTGCGCGCCGGTATCTGCGCCGGGGTGACGATGAAGGCGGGGACCCCGCCGAGGGTGGTCGATTCGATGTGCACACCGAGTTTCCCGATGGCCTCGTCGATGGCCGGGGTCGAGTGGTGGGCCAGGGCGGCGACGGCGTCGTTCCAGCCCTGGGCGTCGGGCGGGTTGAGCAGCCATTCGCTGTTGCGGTAGGGCATCGCGATCGCGTTCTGCAGGTCGGCGCTGACCGAGGTCGGCACCGGGATGGTGCGCCCGGGAATCAATCGGGGACCGGGGCTGCCGTTGATCTGGCCCATCAGATCCTGGAGTAGCTGACCGTCGGGGACTGCGATGACATTGATCGGTAAAGGGGCGGGATCAGTCATGGCCGTAGTTCTACGCCAGATCACCGCCCGGCTTGCGGCGGTCCGACTGATTGCCCGGTTTCGGCGTCGATGGCGTCCGGTGCGTGGTATCGATTCTGTCGTCCAGATTGTCAAGGGTCCGATTCCCCCGGACGGCTCCACCTGTGCGGTTACCGTCAACTGTGCGCATAGGTCTTTCCACGCCGGTGGTCATGCAACTACCCGGAGTGGCTTCCGACTGGGAGCGCTCCGCGACCGTCGAGGACCTGGCCGGTATCGCCGAGGTCGCCGACGAACTGGGCTACGACCACCTGACATGCGCCGAGCACGTCGCGGTCCCGGCCGACGCGGCGGAGGGCCGCGGGTTGACCTACTGGGATCCGCTGTCGACCCTGGCCTACCTAGCCGCCCACACCCGCCGCATCCGGTTGGCTACCTCGGTCATCGTCCTCGGCTATCACCACCCGTTGGAGATCGCCAAACGCTTCGGAACTCTTGACCGGCTCAGCGGCGGCCGACTGGTGCTGGGCGTCGGAGTCGGTTCGCTGGCTGAGGAATTCGACATGCTGGGAGCCCAGTTCGCCGATCGTGGCGAGCGGGCCGACGACGCACTGGCTGCACTGCGGGTCTCGCTCTCGACGCCGCGGCCGTCCTACCGTGGGGCGTTCTATCACTACGACGGGATGGTCGTCGAGCCGTGCGCGGTGCAACCCCACGTCCCGATCTGGGTCGGCGGCCGGACCTTGCGGTCACTGCGCCGGGCCGTCCGATCGGCGGACGGCTGGATGCCGTTCGGCCTGAACGTCACCGAGCTGTCCGGGATGCTCGGTCGCATTGAGACCCCACCCGGTTTCGAAGTGGTGTTGTCGACTGGGCGGGCGGTGGATCCGATTTCGGATCCCGCCGGCACCGCCAGCCGTCTTGTGCGGCTGCGTGCAGCGGGTGCGACCCTGGTGACCTGCTCGATCGCCGCGGGCTCGGCCGCGCACTATGTCGAACAGCTTGCGGCACTTCGGGATATCGCCGATCAACTGGGAAAGGATTCCGGATGACCGATCGTCTGGCCGACCTTGAGCGTCGGCTCCGTCAACTCGAGGATGAACGTGACATCGCTCGGCTCATCGCGTCCTACGGTCCGCTCGTGGACGCCGGTGAGGCCGAGACGGCGGCGAACCTGTGGACCGCCGACGGTGTCTACGACGCGGGCGACTGGGTGATGAACAGCCGCAGCGAGGTGGCCGCGATGGTGCGCTCGGACGCCCATCAGGGCTTGATCGCCCGCGGCTGCTGTCATTTCTTCGGGCCGCCGGTGATCACCGTCGACGACGATGCGGCGGTGGCGGTGTGCGAGTCGACACTGCTGGTCCGCCGGGATTCCGGCGGCTACGCGATCGCACGTGCCGGCGTGCATCTGATCCGGCTGCGTCGCGAGGGGGCGACCTGGCGGATCACCACTCGCACGGCCCGGGGGCTGGACGGGACCGACGCCGGCCGCGAACTGATCTCGGACGGACTGGGCACGAACGAGACTCGGCCAGAGCAGTGATTCGCGGCACTCAGCCGCCGGTGCCGAACCACTTTTGCTTGAGCCGGTCGAATTCGCCGTCCTCCTGGACCGCCAGCAGGGCGTCGTCGAACTGTCGGCGCAATTCGCTGCCGATGGGGAAGACGATCCCGTAGTCCTCGTTCTTGAAGACCGGCCCGGCCAGGGCCGCCACCCCGGAGCCCATGTTGGCGACGTAGTACTGCAACACCGGGGCGTCGTAGACCACCGCATCGAATGCCCGGTCCGACAGACCGGTGTAGCAGGCGTCGATTTCCGGCACCGCGGTGAACTTGACGCCGAGCTTGGACAGCGCGGCCGGTGAGGTGGTGTTGGCCACCGTGCACACCTTCTTGCCGACCAGGTCGGCCGGTGAACTGATCTGCGATGCGATCCTCGCCACGGTCAGGTTGGTGGTCAGGATGGCCGTGTAGTACGACGCGAAGATGATGGCGACGAAGGTCCACAGCACCGTCATCAACCTGATCGGCCATCGCTGCGGCGGATCGAACGGCGCCCGGGCCAGCATGCCCAAACCCCAGCCGGCAGCCTGGAAGATGCCCGGGAAATATGACTTCGACACCATGGAGCCGGGGTCCCCGCGCTCGAGCAGCCAGATGATGTGCGCCGGCACGACGGTCAGGACGGCCGCGGCCCACAGCCACACCACCATGGTCTTGGAGAACAGCAGCTTGAGGAAATCGACCAGGCCGGGCTGTTCCTTCTGGGTGTTGCCGACCGGCGCGATGATCTGCAGTCCCGCGTTGAGCATCGGCTGGGAGAAGTCGAACATCTTCGCCCGGTCCCCGGTGATCGAGACCGCGCTGGCTCCCATGTCGGCGCGGCCGTCGGCCACGGCTTTCAGCAGACCCTGAACGTTGCCGCTGTCCACGAAGGTGTAGTTCCAGTCGGTGTGCTTGGCGATCTCGTTGAGCAGGTCGACGGTGAAACCGGACCGTACCCCGCCCTGATTCATCATGAACGGCGTCAATTCCCGGGTCGCCACGGTCACGTCGCGAGGTGCCGCATCAGCCTTGGGGGCCAGCGCCGGCAATGCGGCGATCGACGCGACCATGAGCAGCACGATGAGTACGGCCCGTGCCCGCGCCAGCAGCGCGGTCATGATGTCGGCTCCCCGAACCACTTCTTCTTGATCAGGTCGTACTGGCCGTCCTCCTGAATCGCCAGCAGCGCCCCGTCGGCTTCCTCCTTGAGCTTGCTGCCGATCGGGAAGACGATCCCGTAGTCCTCGTCCTTGAACACCGGGCCGGCCATCGCCGCCACTCCGGCCCCGCTGTGGTTGACGTAGTACTCCAGCACCGGCGCGTCGTAGACCACCGCCTGGAACCCACCGTTCTCCAGGCCGCGGTAGCAGTCCTCGATCTTGGGCAGCCCGGTGTACTGCACCCCCAGTTTGGTCAGGGCTGCCGGTGAGGTGGTGTTGGCCACCGTGCACACCTTCTTGCCGACGAGGTCGCCGGGGGTGCTGATCTGCGAGCTGATCTTGGCCACGGTGAGGTTGGTGGTCAGGATGGCGGTGTAGTAGGCGACGAAGATGATGCTGACGAAGGTCCACAGCACGGTCACCATGCGGATCGGCCACTGCCGCGGCGGGTCGAAGGGCGCCGCCGCCAGCATTCCCAGTCCCCATCCGAAAGCCTGGAAGATGCCGGGGAAGTAGGAACGCGCCACCATCGACTCCGGGTCCCCGCGTTCCAGCAGCCAGATGACGTGCGCCGGAAGGACGGTCAGGACCAGCGCCGCCAGCAACCAGACCACCATGGTCTGGGAGAACAGCAGTTTGATGAAGTCACCCAATCCGGGTTGGACCCGTTGGGTGCTGGCCGCCGGGACGATGATCTGCAGGCCCGCGGAAATGATCGGCTGGGAGAAGTTGAAGATTCTCTCGCGCTCGGCGGTGATCGAGATGTCCGTTGCGGCGAAGTCGGCCCGGCCTTCTTGGACCGCCTTCATCAGCCCGGGCACATTCCCGCCGTCGATGTAGGTGTAGCGCCAACCGGTCCGCTTGGCGATCTCTTCCAGGATGTCGATGGTGAATCCGTACTTGACGTTGCCTTCGGTGATGACGAACGGTTCCTGGTCGTAAGTCGCGACGGTGACCGAACGCGGTTCGGCCTGCGCACGGGGGACGAGTCCGGGCAGGCCACCGATGGTGGCCACCATGAGCACTGCGAGCAGTGCGGCGCGAAAACGTGAGAACACCGGATTCCTTCTGGCAACCCGTCGGCCCCCGTCGGGCTGCCCGGACAGCTGTCAACAATAGAGCGTCACTGCACCGGATCATGCAAGGACAGCAAAGAACCGCACCGGCCCGCTGGCAGGCCCCTTGGCGGTGTCGGCGCCGCGGGAACGGAATTCTTGTCGTACCCCGCTGAGATAATCGGGCCATGTTCGAAACCACTCCGCCGCAGACCCCCTCCCAGCCGGGACCGGACAGCTTCGACCTGTCCGAACTGGACGATCCGCTGGCCGGTGTCGTCGCCGCGGAGTTGGAAAGCGCCTTCGTGCAACTGTGCATGTGCTCGACGGAGCCGGTGGTGGCCAAGCTCGCCGGCCAGGAGGTGATGCTGCGCAAAGAAGGCGGCATCGAGCTGTCCAAGCGGGTGTTCGCCCAGCAGATGTACCGCAGGATCGACGCCGACGTGTTTCATCTCTTGCGCGGTTGTGTGCCGCTGGCACACGCGGAATTCGCGTTGTCCCGCATCGAGGTGCTGCTGCGCGACCAGTTCGCCGAGGTGGTCGCGACCGCCGCCAGCTATCTTCTGAGCGACGACCGCTGGGTGGCGATCCAGATGGCCACCGTCGCCACGACCATGGCGGCCCGGGAGGTGCGCAGCCAGGTTGCCGCGATCATCGGCCAGACCCGCCAATTCGATGCCGAGCCCTAGGCGAAAGGAGTCCCGCACCTCAGCGCGGGGCGAGGTAGCCCACCGGGCCTGAGGCTATGCAGACGGTCAGTGCGGAGGTGGCGGACCGCACGGTGACCGAATCGCCTGCGCCGGAGAGTCGGACGTACACCCGGTTGAGGCCGGGCTTGACCGCCACCCTCGTCTCCGGCCCCACTGGCAGGTTCAGCAACAGGGAGCCTTCGGTGTTCGCCAGATAATTGATTTCGGCGGTCCAGTCGGCGGGCAGCAGCGGTCCGTCCAGCGGCATCCGCACCTCGCCGTCGGGTTGCACGAAATAGCCGCACTGCGGTTGTGGGCCCGCCGCGATGGTGCGTACCCAGGTGACGTCCGCGTCGACGACCCGTCCCGTGCTGTCCAGCATCCGGAGCCGGTCGGTCGAGTCGCCGAATTCCGGCCGATCGGTGATCAGGGCGAACATGTGGCTCGCGAGGTTCTCCGGTCCGACCACCCGCTGCAGGATCAGCGGATCGACCTCTTGATCCAGCAACGGCGACGGTGACGATGCGTGAGTCTGGGCGAGTCCCGCAACAGCATTGCGCAAGTAAGACCTAGTCGGGTTGTCCTGCCAGCTGGTCAGAAACGTTCGGGTCGACACCAGAGAGCTGGCCAGAAAGGCCAACCCGATGGCAGCCACGGCCGCTTTGCGCCGTGCAGACGGTTCCAGCCAGGCCGTGCCGGATCGGTTCGGGGCGCACAGTCCCACCGCTGCCAGCAGGGCCAGCATCACCACCAGATCGGGCAGGTAACGCAGGGTCTGGGCCAGTTCCAGGGCGGTGAATGCCGACGACCGCATCAGATAGATCGGGACCTGGCAAGCCGCCGCGTAGCCGGCAGCAGCCAGCCAGACGACACCGAGACGCCGTTTGCGCAGCAGCGACACCGCGACCGCCGCCGCCAGTGCCGTCCACCCCAACACCATCACCGTGGGCGGTGGGACCGCCCACGGCGACGCCGGCGCCCAGCGTCCCCACTGCCACGGACCGCCGACAAGGCCCGGCACGATTCCGTGAGTGACCGAGCGCTGCAACAGTTCCCAGGTCATCGCGGGATCCCAATTCCACCTCTGTTGGTCGACGACGACCAAGTAGAGCGCGACCCAGCATGCGGTGATCGCGCCCGCGGCCAGCCACAGCGGCCTGCCGCGCGACCAGGCCGCCCGCATCGGCTGCGTCTCGCCGCGGACGTAGCCGAGCAACGTGACGACGAGGAACGCCGCGAACGGGATCACCGCCGCCTTCTCGAAGAACAGCAGAGCGGTGACGAAGACCAGCGCCCCGGTGACCGCGTAGCGCCGAGAGTCGTTGCGCACCAGAAGAATCGCGTCCGCACAGACCCAGGCCATCGCAGCGACCATCGGGAGATAGTTCAGCGCGGCGGCCCACCACGCGAAGGCCGGCAAGGCCAGCGGGGTGAACAGAGCGAAACACAGCGGTACCAGCAGGGCAGGCCGCCACCCCAGAATCACCCAGAGTGCCCGGAGCAAAGCGAGCGACGCGATGAACTGCAATACCACCAGACTGACCGCCGGCCAGGTCCACACCAGCGGGGCCAATCGGGTGATCGCCCCGCCGACCAGAAAAGCCGCCGGCATCACGTGTCCGTCGTGGTCGGTGAACAGGTAAGCCGGGGACACCAGCGACTGGGTGCCGGCACGGCCCACCAGGATCAGGTCGTCCCAGTAGAAGTAGCCGCCGAAGGCGACGAGGATCCGCACGATCATGTGCAGACCGATCAGTGCGGCGGCCGCCACGGCAACCGGCGGCACCCCGCTACCCGGCCTGGATGACACCGCCACGACTGTACGGGTGGGGGACTCAGCCCTGTTCGGGAGTCCGTGCGCTCAGCAATGCCACCGCCCGCGCCAACTGGGCGTAGCGCAACTCCAGTTC
>CAZRFC010000024.1:9839-21193 GCA_964598975.1 uncultured Mycobacterium sp.
GGTGAAGGCGAAAGCGATGACCAGCGCGTAGGTCAGTAGGTCTGCGCCCCGATCCACGCCCAGCCAGTTGGCCAACACGGTGGTGTCGTCCGGGCGCAGGATCGCGTAGATCGCGGCGATGACGAACAGCAGGTAGCCAACCTTGACCGAGGCCTTGGTCTTGGCGTTGTTGCGGGACCTGAGCAGAAACACCAGCAGGGAAAGCACGGCCGTGATCAGCAGCGCCTGAATCCAGTTCATCGGCGCATCCTTCCCCGCAGGAATCCGTCGAAGACGATGTTGATCCCGTTGAGCAGCGGTTGGCCCTTGGACAACGAGTACTCGGTGTAAAGAATCTCGACCGGCTCTTCGGCCACCCGCCAACCGTTTTCGTCGATCAGCTTGATGAACTCGCCCGCGTGGCTCATGCCGCTCATGGTCAGGTTGAGGCGTTCGGCGACAGCCCGGTCGAACACCCGCAGGCCGTTGTGGGCATCGGTGAGGTGCAGTCGTCGGCTACTGGGACTGAGCACCGCGGCAGCCCGCAGGATCAGCTGCTTCAGCCTCGGGGCGGCGCTGATCGTGGAACCGGCGAATCGGGATCCGATCACCACGTCGACGTCGCCGCCGCGTAGGCGTTCGAGCATCGCCAGCAGGTCCTTGACACGGTGCTGCCCATCGGCGTCGAAGGTGGCGAACGTCTCGGCGCCAGGTTGCCGGCGGGCGTACTCCACCCCGGTCTGGATCGCTGCGCCCTGGCCCAGATTCACCGGGTGCGACACCACGTGGGCGCCTTCCCGCAGCGCCACCTGTGCGGTGTCGTCACGGCTGCCGTCGTCGACACACACCACGTTGGGGAACACTGCCCGAAGTTCGGCCACGACGTCGCCGATGGCCTGAGCTTCGTTAAGTGCCGGAACGATGATCCAGACGCCCGCATCCACTGTGTCGATGTCCACAACGTACACGCTGTTCGTGGCCTTTCCCGGCCGTACTCTAGGTGGTGTCGCCATCGGCGCGGCTCAGGGCGAACAGGTGTACGGCGATGCCCACCAATGGGCCGCAGAGCAGAGCCAGCACCGTCCGGGTTTCCAAGCCGAGGGGCAACGCGAGCAGCATGGTGGCGGCCAGTGTCGCACCCACCCAGCCGATCGAGTAGGCGCGGTGCAGGGCCGCGGCCACCGCGGCTGCCCCGGTCAGTGTCAGCAATGCGATGGAGACCGCCGCTGCCGTGAGCCAGGCCAGTAGTCCTCCACTGGTCACGTAATCGGCACCGAACGCCACCCGGAGGATCGACGGCCCCAACAGATACGCGGCAACCACGCCGGCGGCGCCGACCCCCACGACGACCGCCGCGGGTGCCAGCAGAGCGCGCACCCTCGCGCTGCGATGGTCGACGAAGTAGGCGATGAGATTGCCTTGCATAGCGGTTAGCGGAACCAACAGGGGGGCCCTGGTCAACGTGACCGCCAGGATGATCACGCCGCCCGCGGCGCCGAGTTGCCCCGAGGTCGCCTTGAGCAGAACCGGAAAGCCCATCACCAGAATTGCGCTGGCACCCGCAGCGGCAATGGAATGTGCCGCGCCGCGCAGGAAGACCGAAACCGAACCCGCGGTGCGCAAAGTCGCTGCCGACCGTGCCTTCGGCGAAGCCGCCAGCAACAGCAGCCAGGCCAGCGAGCCGCCGACGGTCGCCCAGAGGAAACCTGATAGACCCCAGCCAAGTACAAACGCCACGGCGGCCAAGCCCAACCTGGTCAGGGCGTCGGTGACCATCAGCGCGCCGTACAGCGACCAGCGGCCGGCACCGGCGAGCATGCCCAGCAGGGTGGCGTGCAGGCAGAATCCGGCGATGCCGGCCGACAGCAGGGCCACCGAAAGCCCTCGCGCCTCGCCGAACACGTGCGGTGCCCACAACAGCGAAGTGCCGGCGATCACGGCCGCCGCGCCCACCGCGACGCCGGCGGCGACCCGCATGGGACGGGTATGGGGACCGAGGCCGACCGGCTTACCCGCCGCGGAGCGGACCTCGCGAGTGGCCTCCTGCAGCATTCCGTTGGCGGCCCCGGTCACCAGGCCGAAAGCGCCCCAGAACACCCCGAAGATGGAGAAACCGGCCGGTTCCAGTCGGCGGGCGGCCAGATACATCACGCCGTAGCCACATACAGCTGCGACCGCCGTGGCGACACCCACTCGGGCGACACTGCCGCGCGCCACCGGGCCGGCGGGGGCGGCCACCGCAGGGACGCCGGCCTCGGTCACAGCGGCGGGACCGCGGTGGAATACAGCCACGCCTGCCACAGTGGGCGCAGCGAGATATCGGTGTAGTTGGCTGCCAGGCCGGTGAAGTCGTCGGTCACCGCCGTGCTGTGCCGATACCGGGAGGTCCAATCCCGCAGCAGTGCGAAGAACTTCTCGTCGCCGATCGTGCCGCGAAGTGCATGCAGGGTCAGGGCGCCGCGCTTGTACACCCGGTCGTCGAACATGTCGCGCGGACCCGGATCGGACAGCAGCAGATTCTGCGAGGCCACCTGTAGTCGCTGATAGTGCTGTCGGGCCAGTTCGGCCGCGGTCCGGCCGCCCGAGTGTTCCGACCACAACCATTCGGCGTAGCAGGCGAATCCCTCGTGCAGCCAGATGTCCCGCCACCGGCGCGCGGTGACGCTGTTGCCGAACCACTGGTGGGCCAGTTCGTGGGCGATCAGCCGTTCCGAACCGCGGGCACCGTCGCAATGGTTGGAGCCGAACACCGAAGCGCCCTGTGCTTCAAGGGGTATCTCCAGTGGGTCGTCGGTCACCACCACTGTGTAACCCGCCGCGAACGGGTACGGACCGAAGAGTTTGACGAACAGTTTCATCATCGCCTGCTGCCGGCCGAAGTCATGATCGAACTTGTTCCGTAGGCGAGACGGGAGGACAGCCTGCATCGGCACCGGGGACTTGGTGATCCGGCGAAGTTCATACATACCGATCTGCAGCGTGGCCAGATAGGTCGATGTCGGCTCGGGCTGCTCGTAGGTCCAGACGGTGTGGCCGGCACGGACCCGGCGGGAGACCAGTTCGCCCGGGGCGACGGCGTAATACGGGCTGTCGGTGCTGATCTGGATCCGGTAGCTGGCCTTGGCGCTGGGATGGTCGTCGCAGGGGAACCAGGTCGGTGAACCGTTGGGCTGCCCGGCCACCAGGGCGCCGTTGGACAACTCCTCGAAACCCACTTCGCCCCAGAGGGTTCGGATCGGCCGGGGCGTCCCGCCGTAGCGCACGACGATCGTCATCGCCGAACCCGCGGGCAGAGCCGCGCCCAGTCGGATCCGTAGCTTGCCGGTCGACGTCCCGAAATTCGTTGGGCGCGAGCCGTTGACGGTCACCTTAGTCACCGACATCGCCTCGGCCAGGTCAAGGGTGAAGGTCTGCAGTGAGGCCAGTGTGACGGCGGTGATGGTCGCCGTCCCGGTGAGCCGATTGCTGGAGACCTTGTACTCCAGATCGAGTTCGTAACGCGACACCCGGTAGCCGAAGTTGCCGTTGTCGGGCAGGTAGGGATCGATGACGGGTGGGGCGCTTCGCTTCTTGGCTGCCGGTTTCATGCCGCGGCGCCCTGACCGGTTCGCTGCTTGCTGATCTTGCGTTTACGCGAAAGCAGCCACGGCGCAATCGGATTGCCCTGCCAGCGCGTCGACGCCGGAACCTCGTCGCCGCGCATGACCAGCGAGGCCGGGCCGATTGTCGCGCCCGCACCGATACGGGCGGCAGGCAAGGCGACGCAGTGCGGACCCAGTGTCGCACCCGCCTCCAGGGTAACCGTGTCCATTCGCATGATTCGGTCGTGGAAGAGGTGGGTTTGCACCACGCAGCCACGGTTGACGGTGCTTCCGTCCCCGAGAGTGACCAGGTCGGCTTCCGGTAGCCAGTACGTTTCGCACCACACTCCGCTGCCGATCTTCGCACCCAGTGCCCGCAGCCACAGGTTCATGATGGGCGTGCCGTTGGCGGCGCGGGCGAACCATGGTGCGGCAACCGTCTCGACGAAGGTGTCCGCCACTTCGTTGCGCCACACGAATGAGGACCACAGTGGTTGTTCACCGGCCCGGATGCGACCCACCACAAGCCATTTGGCGGCCACCGCACTGACTCCGGCCAGTGCACCGGCGGCCAGCAGGACCGCACCGCTCGCCAGCGCGGCCCAGCCGTAGCCGAACCGGAGAATCAGAAACTGCAACGCGGCCAGCACCGCTGCCCCGATCGCGAAGGACACGACGAGTGGCACCAGTCGACAGGTCTCGACCGCGCCGCGCATCACCTTCAGCCGCATAGGAGGCGCATAGGTCAATGACGTGTCGGCACTGTCGGCATTGCGACGCAGTCGGATCGGCGGGCTGCCCAGCCACGACGAACCGGTCTTGGCCTTCGGCGGGGTGGCCGACAGTACGGCCACCAGGCCGTCGTCAGGCACCCGTCGGCCTGGCTGGGTGATGCCTGAGTTGCCCAGAAACGCCCGCTTCCCGACGCAGGCCTGGGCGACATGGATCCAGCCCCCACCGAGTTCGTAGGACGCCACCATGGTGTCGTCGGCCAGAAACGCGCCGTCCTCCACGACGGTGAACTTCGGTGTCAGCAGAGCGGTGGAGATTTCGGTGTCCCGGCCGATCCTGGCCCCCAGGATCCGCATCCACACCGGGGTGAGCAGGCCGGCGTAGAGCGGGAAAAGGTAGTTCCGCGCCGCATCCATCAGCCGTTCGGTCGCCCACAGTTGCCAGCCGATGCGGCTGCGCACCGGGTGGTAGCCCTCCCGCAGGCCGATGGACAGCAACCGCACCCCGATCACCGTCAGCACCGCGTACACCGCTGCTGCGGCGATGGCGGCCAACGGAACCCACGGGGCCCCGGCGCGCAGGGCATCTGCCAGGGTCTGCGCGTTCCGGATCGGCCAGGCCAGCAAGGCGAAGCCACCGGCCAGCGAGACCAGCGGCAGGGCGCCCAGGAGCAGCGAGGAGAGCCCGAAGATCGGCATCCAGTGCACCGCGCGCGGTGGCCGGTGGTCCGGCCAGGGATGGCGGGCCTTACCCGACTTCACCGCCGGGGACCCCTTCCAGTACTGGCCCGCTTTGACTTTGCGCACCACCGCCGAGCCGGGTGCGACGTCGGCGTCCTTGCCGACCACCGCACCGGGGAGCAGTGTGGTTCGTGCCCCGATCGTCGCGTCGTTGCCGACCGTGATCGGCCCGACGTGGAAGAGGTCACCGTCCACCCAGTGGCCGGAGAGGTCGACCTCGGGCTCGATCGAACTTCGATGGCCCAGCGTCAGCATCCCCGTCACCGGGGGTGAGGAATGCAGGTCCACTCCCTTGCCGACCGAATTACCGAGCGCACGTGCGTAGTAGACCAACCATGGCGCCCCGGCGAGGTTCTCCGCGCCGCTGGCCTCGGCGAGCCGTTCGGCCAGCCACACCCGCAGATGCACCCCACCACCACGCGGATAGGTCCCCGGCTGCAGTCCGGCGAGCAGCAGACGCGCACCGACGACGGCGATCCCCATCCGGCCTAATGGCGTGATGAAGGCGGCGAAGGCGACCGCCACCAACCACCACGGCAGCGGCACCAGCCACGGCAGCGGATGCAGTGCCGCGGCGACGTTGTTGGCCAACGCCAGCCAGGTCAGCCACTGCAGGGCGGTGAGTGTGGCCAGGGGCAACGTCAGAGCGACCTGCACCGCCCGCGCAGTGACCGGGGTGGGGGTGACTGTCCTGGGGATGACGGCAACCGGTTCGGGACGCTCCGAGTCGAGGTCGGCCAGGAAACCGGCCAGCGATCCGAGCCGGGGATGGTCGTAGAGATGGGCCACCGTCATCTCGGGGTACCGCGCGCGCAGTGACACCACCAGTTGGGCAGCCGACAGCGAGCCGCCGCCGAGGGCGACAAAGTCCGCCTCGGGTCCGTCGACGACGGCCCCCAGGACGTCCTGCCACTGGCCCGCCAGCCATCCCATGGTGCCGCCCAGTTGGGAACCGACGTCGGGAACATCGCCGGGTGGGGGCCAGGGCAGCGCGGCGCGGTCGACCTTTCCGGAGGTCCGGGTGGGCAGTTCGTCGAGCAGCACCAGCCGGGGCACCAGAGCGGCCGGCAGCGAGTCGGCGAGTTGGCTGCGGGCGGTGGCGAGGTCGAACGCCGGGTCAGCCGAAGCGATATAGCCCACTAAAACTGGTGTGCCGCTTGTGGTTTTGCGGACGGCTGCCGCGCCGCCGCTGACGCCGGGCAGGTTAACCAGCGCCGAGTCGACCTCGCCGAGTTCGATCCGTCTGCCGCCCACCTTCACTTGGTCGTCGGCGCGGCCCTGGAAGTAGAGTCCGTCGTACTCCAGTCGCACCAGGTCGCCGCTGCGGTAGGCGCGCGGCCAGCCCAGCGAGTGCATCGGGGCGTATTTCTCGGCATCCTTGGCCGGGTCGAGGTAACGGGCCAGTCCGACACCGCCGATCACGAGTTCGCCCACCTCGCCGGGGCTGACCGGTGCACCGTCGCCGTCGACCACCGCCAGATCCCAGCCGTCCAGTGGAAGGCCGATGCTGACCGGCGCGCCACTGACGAGTTTGGCGCCGCAGGAGACCACGGTGGCCTCGGTGGGGCCGTAGGTGTTCCACACCTCTCGGCCCTCCACCGCCAGTCGTTCACCCAGTTCCGGCGGACAGGCCTCACCGCCGAAGATCAGCAGTCGGACCGCCTCCAATGCCTCGGCCGGCCACAGTGCCGCCAGGGTCGGCACGGTGGAGACCACGGTGATGTCGCGAGACACCAGCCACGGCCCCAGATCCATGCCACTGCGGACCAGTGCCCGGGGTGCGGGTACCAGACAGGCGCCGTTGCGCCACGCCAGCCACATCTCTTCGCAGGAGGCGTCGAAGCCGACCGACAACCCGGCGAGAACCCGGTCATCCGGCCCGATCGGATTGGCGGGCAGGAACATCCGCGCTTCGGCGTCGACGAACGCCGCGGCATTGCGGTGGGTCACCGCCACACCCTTGGGTGTCCCGGTGGACCCGGAGGTGAAGATGATCCAGGCGTCGTCGCCGGGCTCCGGCGGGGCCGCGCCCGCGCCGTGCGAGGACCCCGGCCCCAGGGTCAGGCCCGCCTCGGTGATCACCCCGGCCACCGCCGCCTCGGAGAACACCAGATCGGCCCGCTCATCGGGATCGTCGGCGTCGACCGGAACGTAGGCGGCGCCGGCGGCCAGCACGGACAAGATCGCCAGATACAACGAGTAGCTACCCGACGGCATACGTATCCCGACCCGGTCCCCCCGGCCGACGCCGCGGGCGGACAGCCATCGGGCACCGGCCCGGACGTCGGAGATGACCTCGGCGTAGCTCAGCTGGACTTCGCCGTCATCGATGGCGGTCGCCTCGGGATACCGCGCCGCCGTCTCGTAGAGGATGTCGACGAGCGTTCGCGGCGGTGGGGCGTGCTCGGAAAGCAGGTACTGGGAGGGAATCCAGGGCGACGCCACGTCTGAGAATCCTAGGGTCTGGTGCAGGGGTGTGAGGGTGGTCGGTGCCGACCCGACTCGCGTGCGTCGCGCCGACCTGACAGACTGGCGTCGCAGAGGGGAGTATTCCTTCGCCGCGGTGCCGTCACCACGTCGGCTGGCCAGCCAGTCGTCCGGTTCCGCGGGCCGACTCCATCGTCTCGGGGCCCGGCGGAAGAGACCTCGGGTCCGGGCTGAGTAAGCCGGGGCCGTCGTCGGCTCCCCGAAAGGTCCGCTCCGTGAATGTTTCCACCCCGGAATGGGTGATCACCCTTGCGGTGACGCTGGCAGTCCTGCTGGTCGACATTCTGGTCTTCGCCCGACGGCCGCACGAACCGAGCCGACGCGAATGCATCACCGCACTGAGCTTCTACGTCGGCCTCGCCGTCCTGTTCGGTGTGTGGGTGTGGCAGTTCCACGGCAGCCAGTTCGGTCTGGAGTTCTACGCCGGGTGGCTCACCGAATACAGCCTGTCGGTGGACAACCTCTTCATCTTCATCATCATCATGGCCAGTTTCAAGGTGCCCAAGATCTATCAGCAGCAGGCCCTGTTGGTGGGTATCGTGCTCGCCCTGGTGTTCCGCGGCATCTTCATCGCACTGGGTGCCGTTGCGATCAAAGAGTTTTCGTGGATCTTCTACCTGTTCGGCGCATTCCTGGTGTACACGGCCATCAAGCTCGCCCGCGACACCGACCACAGCGACGACGGCGACAACGCGGTGGTCCGCTTCGCCAAGAACTACCTGAACACCACCGACACGTGGCACGGCCTGAAGCTCTATGTCAAGCGCGGATCCAAGCGGATGATGACCCCGATGTTCCTGGTGATCGTCGCGCTGGGTACCACCGACCTGCTGTTCGCGGTGGACTCCATTCCGGCGATCTACGGTCTCACCAGCGAGCCCTACCTGGTGTTCACCGCAAACGTGTTCGCACTGATGGGGTTGCGGCAGCTGTATTTCCTGCTGGGGGACCTGCTCAACCGGCTGGTCTACCTGTCCCAGGGGCTGGCGTTCATTTTGTTCTTCATCGGCGTCAAGCTGCTGTTGCACGCCCTGCACGAGAACGAGTTGCCGTTCATCAACGGCGGCGAGGGCCTCAACGTGCCGGAGATCCCAACCCTGCTCAGCCTCGCGGTGATCGTGGTGACACTCCTGGTGACCATGGTGGCCAGCCTGATCAAGACCCGGGTCGGCGACGGTGGGACGCGCTAGACCCAGTTGTTGAAGCCGCTCTCCGGTCCGAGCATGCGTTCGAGACGGCTGCGGTTGATCTTGGCGATCTCGTTACGCAGGACCTTGCGCTCGGTTTCGGTGTCGTTGTGCATCCGGTCGACGATCGCGGCGATCACCGAAGAGACCGGGCAGTCCGCCGACACGTACATCAGGAATCCGAAGCCGAATCTCTCCGCGTAACCGCGAGCCGAACTGTCCAGTAACTGCATCACCCCTGGCCGGGGGTCGAAGAGAGCGCACTGCTCGGCATGCGATCGGGCGCTGCCCGGTCGGCTGCCGATCTCCGGGTAGGCCTGAAGGATGTCGTCGACCGACTCCTCCGACAACGCGAACAGCAGGGCGTCGGCTTTGCGGTAGAGGGCATCGTGATCGGCGTAGGGCCGCCCCTTGGCGAGGTCCGCGGCCATGATCACGCTGTTACAGCACTCGAACAGCGCGTGCACCGCCCTGCGTGTCGGCAGCTGATTGAAGGCGTCCAGTCCCATGCCCTGATGCAGTAACACCCTGTCATCATGGGAAACCCACGGTACGGCTGGGTAACCGCGGGTTACGGCCAGGAAAACTCTGCTGCGCGGCTTCAGTGACCTTCGGCGGCGAACCGCTGGCGGGAGCGCTCCACCTCGGCCTCGGCCTCGGCGCGGCCGACGAAATCCGCGCCCTCGACATGCTTGCCGGGCTCGAGGTCCTTGTAGTGCACGAAGAAGTGCTTGATCGCCTCGAGTTCGAAAGGCGGAACGTCGGCGAGGTCCTTGATGTGGTCCCAGCGCGGGTCGCCGGCAGGCACGCACAGCACCTTGTCGTCGCCGCCCGCCTCATCGACCATCTGGAACATTGCGACCGGCCGGGCCTCGACGATCACGCCCGGATGCACCGATTCGGGCAGCAGCACCAACGCATCGAGGGGGTCGCCGTCCTCGCCGAGGGTGTCTTCGATGTAGCCGTAGTCGGCCGGATACCCCATCGGTGTGTAGAGGTAGCGGTCCAGCCGCAACCGACCGGTCTCGTGGTCGATCTCGTACTTGTTGCGCTGGCCTTTCGGGATTTCGATCGTGACGTCGAACTGCACCGCGGCGCTCCTCCTGCTGTCGCGTCGCCCCTCGGGGGTGGTGGACGACGGGAAACACCCTAACGAGGGATTCGCGTCGGCACGGCCTCGTTGGGCACAATGAGACGCAAAGCCTAGGGAGAGACATGCTTCGCACACACCGGCGCGGTAGCCACGTGCTACTCGCCGCCGCCGTCATTGCGGTGGTCGCGGTGGTGGTGGCGGCGGCCGCTCTCCTCACCTCCGGCGGCCGCAGTAACGCCTCGGTACCGGCTCCCCGGCCGCCCGCCACGTCCAAGCCTGCGCTGGTGCCGGTGGGCGACTCCGCCGCCGCGCCGACCACGGCCGGGATGACGGCGGCACTCGCGGCCGCCGTTGCCAATCCCAATCTGGGCAACCTCACCGGCCGAATCACCGACGCCATCACCGGCAATCAGATCTGGGAGCAGCGCGCCGGCGTCCCCATGCAGCCCGCTTCGACCAACAAGATTCTGACGGCGGCCGCCGCGCTGGTGACACTGGACCGCAACGCCAGGGTGACCACCACCGTGCATGCCGCCGACCAGACCCGGATGCCGGGCGTCGTCGTCCTCGTCGGCGGGGGTGACCCGACCCTGTCCGCGGCGCCGCCGAGCGAGGACACCTGGTACCGCGATGCCGCCCGGATCGCGGACTTGGCCGACCAGGTCCGCAAGAGCGGGATCACAGCGACGGCCGTGCAAGTCGACACCTCCCTGTTCAGCGGACCCGATATGGCGCCGGGCTGGGACCCAGCCGATATCGCCGGCGGAGACATCTCTCCCATCCAGTCGGTGATGCTCGACGCCGGACGAATCCAACCGACCACCCTGGAGTCCCGGCGGTCCCCGACCCCGGCGCTGGACGCCGGCCGCGCCCTGGCGTTCGCACTCGGGGTCGACCCGGCCAAGGTCACCATCGCCCCGGGGCCGGCCGAAGGTCGGCAGTTGGCCTCCGTCCAGTCCGCTCCGCTCATGGAACGGCTGCGGCAGATGATGACCGCATCGGACAACGTGATGGCCGAGACCATCGGACGAGAAGTTGCCCGCGCCACCGGACACCCGTCGAGCTTCGCCGGGGCCGTGTCCTGGGTCAGCGAGTTCCCGATGAGGTAGAAGGAGCGGGTCTCCTCCGAAATTGCCGCCGTGGCGAAGACGGAGGCGAGGAGGACGAGGAAGGGAAAGGGTCGGGTCATCGGGCGAACCCTATCCGGTCCTGACGGATGCCGCCATCGCACGATCCCGCCCCGGGGCTATTCTCCATAATCGCTTCCGCGAAGGCTCTTCAGGACCGAATCCTGCCAGTCCCGCAGCTTACCGTCGAGCGCCGCGGTCACCTCCGGCTTCTCCGCGGCGAGGTTCTTCTCTTCCCCCGGATCCTCCTCGAGATCGAAGAGTTCGCGCCGGGTCTCGCCGCCCTTGCGGTCCTGCAGCAGCAACTTGTAACGGCCCTCGATGATGGACCGCGCGCCGCCGTAGTCCGCGCCGTTGGTTTCGGGCTGACGGTAGTTTTTGAAGTTCCGCGTCGCGATCCCGTCCATCTTCTTCACCAGCGGAGTCGT
>CAZRFC010000025.1:0-15661 GCA_964598975.1 uncultured Mycobacterium sp.
CCGCTGACGAGGAGCGCCCGTCCGGGACCACCTCGTCGAGCTCGCCGGGTGCCGAGGAGTCGGGCGGCTCGCTTGCCAGCGACGCCCAGCTTGCCGCGCTGCGCGAGAAGCTCGCCGGTAACGCGTAACTGATCGAAGTTCAAAACCACGCAGCGGAATGGCTAGCCGTTCCCTGCGTGGTTTTGGGTTTCTGGATGACCGGGGCCTGGATGGCCGGGGCATTGGAGGACCATGCTGCGCATTGGCCTGACCGGCGGGATCGGCGCCGGGAAGTCCACCGTCTCAAGGGTATTCGCGGATTGCGGTGCGATCCTGGTCGACGGCGACGTGATCGCCCGGGAGGTCGTTGAGCCCGGCACCGAGGGCTTGGCGGCTCTGGTCGACCACTTCGGTGCCGAGATTCTGCTGGCCGACGGTGCGCTGAACCGCCCGGCATTGGCTGCCAGGGCCTTCGTCGACGAGCAGCAGCGTGCGCGGCTCAACGCCATCGTCCATCCGCTGGTGGCAAGGCGACGGGCCGAGATCGTGGCCAGCGTCTCGCAAGACGACGTGGTCGTGGAGGACATCCCGCTGCTGGTCGAATCCGGTATGGCCCCGCTGTTCCCGTTGGTCGTCGTGGTGCACGCCGATGCCGACATCCGCCTGCGCCGGCTCATCGATCAGCGCGGAATGGACGAGGTCGACGCGCGGGCCCGGATCGCCGCCCAGGCGTCCGAGGAGCAACGCCGCGCCGTCGCCGACGTCTGGCTGGACAATTCCGGCAGCGAGGCACAGCTCATCGGAAAGGCTCGTGAGCTCTGGCACCAGCGGATCCTGCCGTTCGCCCACAACATTGCCACCGGCCGTCCGGTGGCAGACCCGCAAGACATGGTTCCCGCAGACCCGAACTGGGCGGCCCAGGCCGCGCGGGCGGCGGCGCGGCTGAAGACCACCTGCGGGCATCGGGCGGTGCGCGTCGACCACATCGGCTCCACCGCCGTGCCGGGGATGGACGGCCGGGACATCATCGACATGCAGGTGACCGTCGCCTCGTTGGAGGTCGCCGACGAACTCGCTGAAGACCTGCGCAACGCGGGCTATCCGCGGGTGCCGTCGATCACCGCCGACCGCTCTTTCGACGGCTCGCAGAGCCTGTGGCCCAAGCGGTTTCACGCCTCCGCCGACCCGGGGCGTCCGACGCATCTTCATCTGCGGGTCGACGGCGAGCCCAACCAGCGTTTCGCACTGCTGTTCGTGGAGTGGCTGAGCGCCAACCCGGCGGTGCGCGCCGACTTTCTCGACATCAAACGAACGGACGCACTCGTCCGGTGGTTCGACGATGCCTATCCGCGGGCCTGGCAGTGGGCCGACAGCAGCGGTTGGTCGCCGGATCCGGTCAGTTGACCGGGGCGCCGAGATCGCTGGCGGGCACCTCGACCGGCGCCGGCCCGGCCGGGGGGACGACGGCCGGATCCTGGAGAACACCCGGGTCCGGGGCCACCGGTAGGCCCGGAACCTCGCTGGCCGGGATGCCCAGCGCATTGCTCAGCGGGGCGCCGCAGTTCATCGCCCCGTAGTCGGGATCGTCGCGGGCCGGGATCACCCGAGGTCCGATGAACTGGTCTGCCTGCACGACCAGCTGGTCGTCGACGAGGATCTCGCAGTGCAGATTGGCCGAGTACGGCCACTGGATGGAGATCCGCATACCGGCTTCTTTGGGGTCGGTCAGGACCGCGGTGGTCTCGAATGTCCGGCCGGGCAGCATGGTCGGGTCGGCACTGTTGACCTGGGCGTCGCTGATCCGGTAGGTGATCAGCGCCCCGCGGGCCAGCCCGTCGACTCGGGCGCGGTAGGTCACGTTGTGCTGCTGTGGCGGATCGCTCGGCAGCGGAGGCTGCGGTGTGGGTGCCGGGTCGTCGTCGGCGCCGGCGACGGCGGAACTCAGCAGCGTCAGCACCACAACGGCACCTGCTGTCACCGGCCGTCCCATCCGTCCCACGGGTGACGAGACTACGCGTATGGCCGGGTTTCCTGCCAGCTCAGCTCCATTCCGACACTGCCCAGCCAGGCGTTCAGGTCGTGGCCGTGGGCCGCGAGGCCGTCGACCGCGGCGACGGCAGCCTGCAGGGCCCGCTCAACGGTCTGCGAGCCGAGCAGCCCGTGGCGGTGGGCTTCGAGTAGCTCGTCGAGATCGACCAGTTCGGCGCCCCGGCCGGTGCGAACCACCAGGTCGAGGTAGTGGTCCTCAGTCCGCCAACGCTGATCACCCACCTCGATGGCGGCCACGTCGAGGTAATAGTCCTGGTCACGTTCGTAGCCGGGGTTGAAATGGAAGACATTCGCCCGCAAACCCAGGGACGGCAAAAGCCAGGACTCCAAGTAGTGGAATTGGAGCCGACCGGGGGTTGGGCGGGCCATGTAGAGGCCCCACGGGTGCAGCGAGTAGTCGTCGACGGCCCTGACGATCCCCTTGGGGTCGGTGTTGGTCCGTGCGACGAGGTCGAACGTCTCATGCTTGGGCGGGTGCAAGGCGGTCAGCGTACGTGGTCTTCCACGTCTGGCTCGGTGGCCCTGTTCTGCCGGTTCGCCCGCAGGTTCGGGTAGGCGGCGATAGCCAGCGGAATGGTGTCGAAGAAGCGGGACCGGCCCAGCAACTCGGAGAACCCGCCGCTGTTGAACGCCTTCTGGGCCCGGCCTTCCTGCACCACCACCAGGAATGGCACGTCCCGCAACGCGGCGATCTCCGCCACGTACGCCAACGCCTCGAAACCGGTGAAGTCGATGTCGTCGATACGGCGGGCGTCGAGCACCAGCAGGTCGACCTGATCCTCCTCCGGTGGTTCCTCGACATCCGGATCGTCATCGGTGGCGGGCAGCGCGTCGATGAGTTGCATCCGGAACCAGTTGGCATTGCCGAACCACAGCGGCCCGTTCAGCGCGAACGCCGCGATACCGGGCACGGGCGCGGAGCGCTCGTCGGTCAGCGGCAGCCAGGTGCCCTGCGGTGAGCGGCCCAGCCTCAGCAGTTCGGGCCGGGCGGTGCGGGAGGCCTGGTAGATCCACGAGACCAGCACCGCGAACAGGACGCCGTAAACGATGCCGAGCACTACGGTGCCGACCAGCGAGACCAGCATCAGGGCGAACGCTCTGCGAGTGTAGTTCTTGGTGGCCCGCATCTGGTCGACGCGGAAGATCTTGATGGCGATGTAGATCAGCACCGCCGACAATGTCGCCGACGGCAGGTTCTCGATGATCTGGCTGAAGAACAGCACGACCACCGCGATGGCCGACGCGATCAACGACGCCAACTGAGTGCGGCCGCGGGATTCGGCGATGATCGTGGTCGACGGCGGACTGGCGTTGATGGTGAACGAACCCACCATGCTGGAGGCGATGTTGGCCACCCCTAGCGCCCGGAAGTCGGCGTTGACGTCGGTGTCGTAACCGCCCACGTTCGCGGCCGAGCGCGTGGTTGCCGCGGTCTGGGCCAGGCAGAAGAGCGCGACGACCAGCGCGGTGGTCGCCACTGTCTCCACTGCCTCGAGGGTGAACGGCGGGAGCTGGAACGACGGCAGTCCTCGTTGCAGCGCTCCGAGCTTGGTGACGCCGTAGTCCTCGAGTCGGAAGATCACCATCGCCAGGGTGGCCAGTGTCAGGACGATGAGCGCCCCGGGGATCCGCCGGTTGATCTTGGCGATGCCCAGCAGCAGAATCAGCGAGCTGAGCCCGAGGATCAGCGTCGGAACGTTGGTCTGCGGAATTTGTTTGACCAGTTGGACGAGCTTCCCCAACGTCCGGCCGTGTCCCTCCTGGACCCCCAGGATTCCGGGCAGCTGGTTGACGATGATGATCACCGCGATCCCGCCGAAGAATCCGATCATCACAGGCCGGGACAGGAAGTCGCCCACCCAGCCCAATCTGCCCGCGCCCACGATCAGAGTGAATATCCCGACCAGGAATGCGGTGATCTCCGCCAGTCCGATGTACTGCCGGCTCTCCGAAACCGCACCCAGCGCGGCCAATCCGGCGGCCAGGATCGGCGCAACCGTGCTGTCGACGCCCATCGCGAGGTGGCGGTTGGTGGAGATCGCCGCGGCGACGAATGTCGCCACGACGAAGCCGTACAGCCCGGTTATCGGCGGCATACCGGCCAGGTGCGCGGTGGCCAGCTGACCCGGCATCGTCACTGCGCCGAACGTCAGGCCCGCGACCAGATCCCTGCCGAGCCAGCGCCGCCGGTAGCCCCGCAACGTCGGGAAAAGCCGGAAATCCTCCCGTAACCAATTCGCCAGCGTGGGCGCCAGCGTGCGAACTTCCACCCCGCGAGCCTATGAATCCGCAGCCCATGATGTGTCGGTTCGGGCAGATCAAGTTCGGCCTCCGTTCATCGTTCGTTCACCCACAACGGCACTGTCCGCCGGCACCCTTAATCTGGTTGTCATGGCCTTCGCCACCGAACGCGCACCCGCAACCAACGACGTCCTCGCCCACTCCGAATACCGTGCGGTCGACGACGTCGTGCGTACCGGCGCACGGTTTGAGGTGGTCAGTCCGCATCAGCCCGCCGGCGACCAACCGGCGGCGATCGACGAGTTGGAACGTCGCATCACGGCGGGGGAGCGCGAAGTGGTTCTCCTCGGTGCCACCGGCACCGGCAAGTCCGCCACGACCGCCTGGCTCATCGAACGCCTGCAGCGCCCCGCCCTGGTGATGGCGCCGAACAAGACACTGGCCGCCCAGCTTGCCAACGAGCTGCGGGAGATGTTGCCGCACAATGCCGTCGAGTACTTCGTCTCCTACTACGACTACTACCAGCCCGAGGCGTACATCGCTCAGACCGACACCTATATCGAGAAGGACAGCTCCATCAACGACGACGTCGAACGGCTGCGGCACTCGGCGACTTCGGCGCTGCTGTCACGCCGCGACGTGGTTGTCGTCGCCTCGGTGTCCTGCATCTACGGCCTGGGCACACCGCAGTCCTATCTGGACCGTTCGGTAGAGCTGCAGGTCGGCAGCGAAGTTCCCCGGGATGGACTCCTGAGACTTCTCGTTGATGTCCAGTACGACCGCAATGACATGTCGTTCACCCGGGGCACGTTCCGGGTTCGTGGCGACACCGTCGAGATCATCCCCTCCTACGAGGAACTCGCGGTGCGCATCGAGTACTTCGGCGACGAGATCGAGGCGCTCTACTACCTGCACCCGCTGACAGGGGACGTGGTCCGACAGGTCGATTCACTGCGGATCTTCCCGGCCACCCACTACGTGGCCGGCCCGGAGCGGATGGCGCAGGCCATCTCGGGGATCGAGGCCGAACTCGCCGAGCGCCTTGCGGACCTGGAGAACAAGGGCAAACTGCTCGAAGCGCAACGACTGCGGATGCGTACCAACTACGACATCGAGATGATGCGCCAGGTGGGATTCTGCTCCGGCATCGAGAACTACTCCCGGCACATCGACGGGCGGCCCGCCGGGTCGGCACCGGCCACCCTGCTGGACTACTTCCCCGAGGACTTCCTGCTCGTCATCGACGAGTCGCATGTCACCGTCCCGCAGATCGGCGGCATGTTCGAAGGCGACATGTCCCGCAAACGCAACCTGGTCGAATTCGGCTTCCGACTGCCCTCCGCCGTCGACAACCGGCCCTTGACCTGGGAGGAATTCACCCAGCGGGTCGGCCAGACGGTGTACCTGTCGGCCACACCCGGGCCGTACGAGCTGGCCCAGACCGGCGGCGAGGTAGTCGAGCAGGTCATCCGCCCGACCGGGTTGGTCGACCCCCGGGTGGTGGTCAAACCAACCAAGGGCCAGATCGACGACCTGATCGGGGAGATCCGGGCCCGCGCCGAGCGAGACGAACGCGTCCTGGTCACCACGCTGACCAAGAAGATGGCAGAGGATCTGACCGACTATCTTCTCGAAATGGGCATCCGGGTGCGCTACCTGCACTCCGAGGTGGACACCCTGCGCCGGGTGGAGTTGCTGCGCCAGTTGCGTCTCGGTGACTACGACGTACTGATCGGCATCAACCTGCTGCGCGAGGGTCTCGACCTGCCGGAGGTCTCGCTGGTGTCGATCCTCGACGCCGACAAGGAGGGCTTCCTACGTTCCACCCGAAGCCTCATCCAGACCATCGGGCGGGCGGCCCGCAACGTCTCCGGCGAAGTGCACATGTACGCCGACAAACTCACCGATTCGATGCGCGAGGCTATCGACGAGACCGAGCGGCGGCGGGCCAAGCAGATCGCCTACAACACCGAGCACGGCATCGACCCACAGCCGTTGCGGAAGAAGATCGCCGACATCCTCGACCAGGTCTATCGGGAGGCGGATGACACCGAAGCCGCCGAGGCCGTCCCGATCGGCGGTTCCGGCCGCAACTCCTCCCGCGGCCGGCGCGCCCAGGGCGAGGCTGGGCGCGCCCTCAGTGGCGGCATCGTCGAGGGGCGGGACACCTCGGCGATGCCCCGGGCCGAATTGGCCGACCTGATCAAAGAATTGACGGAGCAGATGATGTCCGCCGCACGCGACCTCCAGTTCGAGTTGGCGGCCCGCCTACGGGACGAGATCGCCGACCTCAAGAAGGAGTTGCGCGGGATGGACGCTGCCGGCCTGAAATGATCCAAAGGTCTGTCGCGCCCGGTTGAAAACGGGCTCTCACCTGCGCGCTATAACCGTGACGCTTCCGGTTGGCCACGGTTCGGTAACCCCTCGATTCGCCTACCCATCGCGTGTCTTACAGGTCTGTAGTTTCACCTCAGACCTCAACACGGAATGGGAAAAACGATGTCAAGCACCACCACTCGGTTCACCATCAAGCTCGTCGCCGTTGCCGGGTTGTGCGGAGCCGCAATGTCTTTCAGTCCGGCTGCGGCAGCCGCCCCACTGAAGACAGGCGGCTACGACTGCATCTCAGATGCTGCCGGCGCGGCGGCGGCGGCGGCGCCGGGCGCGGCGGCCGCACCGATCTGCGCTCCCGTTGCCGACATGGCGGGTATTCCGATGGTGTTGCCCGGACCGCTGCCGGCAGGTGCCGCCGCACTGGGCGCCCCGGTTCCGCTGGTGGTTCCGCCGGTGCCCGCGGTGGTTCCGCCGGTGCCCGCGGTGGTTCCGCCGGTGCCCGCGGTGGCTCCGCCGGTGCCTGCCGTGGTTCCGCCGGTGCCCGCGGTGGTTCCGCCGGTGCCCATCGTCGCCCCGGCTCTCGGCGCTCCGGTGCCGATCGGTGCCGCCGCGGCGGGCGTCCCGTTGCCGGTCCCGGTCGCCGCTCCCATCCTCGACCTGGCCGGGGGCAAGGGCGCCGCGACGGGCCCGGCGCCCGCCGGTGCCCCGGTCCCGGGTCAGCCGATCATTCCCGGTCCGGCCGCGGGCTAGCCCAAAGCCGGCACCTCAACGAGAGCAGGAGCGATGCGGGCCTTTCTGGCGATGATCGGAATCGCTGTGACCTTCTTTGCGGGGCCGACTGGACTCAACCTTTCGGCGGCTAACCAGTCGCCGGGGGCGGCGGTGGCGTCGGTGCTGCCGGCGCCGGGCGATGTGGTGGGTGTGGCGCACCCCGTGGTGGTCACCTTCAGCGGGCCGGTCAGCAACCGGGCCGCCGCCGAACGTGCCCTCGACATCGAATCGGTGCCGGCCATGCCAGGCCGATTCGAATGGCTGAGCAACGACGTCGTTCAGTGGGCTCCGGACGGGTTCTGGCCGGCTCACAGCACGGTGGCGTTGTCGGTGGGCGGCCGGCCGACGCAGTTCGCGACGGGCCCCGCTGTCATCGGGGTGGCCAGCATCTCCGATCACACGTTCACCGTCACCATCGACGGTGCCCATGCCGGCCCGTCGTCGTCGTTGCCGGCGCCGCACCACCGTCCCCGCTGGGGCGAGGCGGGCGTCTTCCCGGCGACGATGGGAAGGCCCAAGTATCCGACCCCGGTCGGCATCTACACCGTGCTGGCCAAGGAGCGCGATGTGGTGATGGATTCGAGCACCGTCGGAATTCCCGTCAACAGTCCGGACGGCTACCACCTCGAGGTGGCGCACGCCATCCGCTTCACCAAGCGCGGGCTCTTCGTGCATTCGGCTCCGTGGGCGGTCAATTCGCTGGGACACGAGAACACCAGTCACGGCTGCATCAGCCTCAGCCCCGAAGACGCGGAGTGGTACTTCAACACGGTCAACGTCGGTGATCCGATCATCGTGCGGGAGAACAGCATCGAAGTCCCCTCGGAGCCCAAGATCGGGATAGCGTACTGAGCGCTTTCGCGGTCACCGCACCGACTTGGTCACCTGCGCGAAACTGAACTGCCAACGCTCCACCACGTGGAAGCCGAACCGGCTGGGAACCTGGTAGGCCATGGCCTTCGCCAAGCGGTCACCGGCCGGCAGCGCCGGTCCGCGCTGATAGCGGGGGAGCGTCGGGTCGTATTCGGTCACCGTCCACAGCGCGGGGCACTCCGGCATTTTGTCGGCCCAGGCCCACACCGCAATATGGCCGTCCCACAGTCGGTTCCGCTGGATCGAAGTCAGCCCGCGACCGTGGTCCCGCAGTTTCTGGTAGACCGCCGGCCGGGCGGCCGTGATCGGACGGATCGGCCCCGGCATCCAGGCCGTCGAGTTGTCCAGCACCAGGCAGTCACCCGGAGTGGCGTGCCGGTCGATGACATCGGCCACGGCGCTGTAGTCCATGTCGGCCTTGGCGTACGGGCCGCGCTGAAACAGATACGTCGGCACCGTCGCCGATGTGAACAACACCAGAACGGCCGCGATACCCGCCCGGGATCGACCCACCACCACCACGCACAGGCCCAGCAACAGAGCGAACGCCGGAACCGTGAACGACAGATATCGCGGGTAGTAGATGGGACTGCGGACAACCGAATAGAGCAGCGCCGCGGCAGTCGGGGCGATGATCCAGGTGAGCATCAGCGCCAAAAACGGGCCGAGGGGTGTGCCGGTGAAAGGCACGGAACGGCGGGTCGCCGCGCGCAGTCCGCTCAGCAGACCGGCGGCCAGGATCAGGCCGCCCGCCACGGCGCCGGCCCGCGATTGATCGAAGTACTGATGCTGCAGAACCTTGCCGACGGTGTCCGGGCCCACCTGGGAGATCCACTGCACCTGGAACAACTGAGACTGACTGAACAACAGGAAAGGGACGGTCGCGGTGACCGCGGCGCCGGCCGCCAGCGCCCAGTACCGCAACGCCGCCGGTCGCTGCCCGAAACCGAGCACCGCCGCAGCGTGGGCCGGCACCATCAGGATCAGGTAGACGTTGAGCAGCACGGCCCCGACCAGCATCACCCCGTAACCCGCCCACCACCAGCGGTGGCCGCGGCGGGCGGCCAGGACGCAGAATACGGTCAGCCAGACCGCCACCACCATGCACAGCGCGTAGGACCGGGTCTCCATACCGGCCCACGTCACCCGCGGCAGGACGGCGAAGACGATCCCGGACGTCACCGCGACCGCACGGGTGGACACCTGCTTGCCCAGCACCACCACCCCGGCGGCAGCCAGTCCGGCGGCCAGCGCGCTGGACAGCCTGGAGGTGAATTCGGTGGCCGGGAACACCGCGTACCAACCGTGCATCAGCAGGTAGTAGAGGCCGTGTACGACGTCGATGTTGCCGACCATCCGCCACAACTCCGGCACGGTGCGGGTGGCGGCCGACATCGTCGCGGCCTCGTCGAACCACAGCGAGGGCCGGGCTGCCCCGGCGGCGCTGAGGGTCACCGTCAGCAGGCCCACCGCCACCGCGTCCCACGGCCGGCCCGCCGGGCGCTGGACCGGGCCGGTCTTCAGGCGGTGCCGGGCAGGGGTGCGCCCGACCCGCCGGGTGCGGTCCTGTACCGAGATGCTCACGCTGCTGCTCTATCCGTTGATGGCTGATTCAATCCACTGGCAAACCGTATCGCCAACCTTTGGTCCGTTCGCGGCAGCTCGGGACCGGGCCCGGCGCCCGGGGTGTTGCGAAGGTCACCGTGACGGAGCTTCTGCCTCGTCAGGCCCGTCCCGGATGGACGTCCGCGAGGTCGGGTGTCGACGAATCGCCCCTCTGGGGAGCGCAGAGGCGTTACTGTTTTGCGGTTGGCGCCGGAACTCGGTTGGCGCTGGAACTTAGGTACTGGAGGGTACTAATGGGCGGTTACAACACCGTGGTCGTCGGCACCGACGGGTCGGAGTCCTCGCTTCGCGCGGTCGAGCGGGCGGGCCATCTGGCGTCCGGCCCCGACGCGAAGCTCATCGTGACCACCGCCTACCTGCCCAGCCCCGAGGACACCCGGGCGGCTGACACGCTCAAGGACGAGGGCTACAAGATGGTCGGTAACGCCCCCATCTACGAGATCCTCAAGGACGCCGCCGAGCGCGCCCGCGCTGCCGGCGCGGTGAACGTCGAGGAACGGGCCGTCGAAGGCGCACCGGTCGATGCCCTGGTCGACATCGCAAACGAAGTAGGTGCCGACCTTCTCGTGGTGGGCAACGTCGGCCTCAACACCATCGCCGGCCGCCTGCTCGGTTCGGTGCCGGCCAACGTCGCCCGCAAGTCCAAGACCGACGTGCTGATCGTCCACACGACGAGCTAGGAACTGAGGACGGACGCGGGCACCGACCCGGGGGCGGTTCGCACCCGGCTGTGGTCCGACGGCCGATTGCGGGCGGAGAACTTCCCGCTCAAGGATGTCTCGGATCACCTCCAACAGGGTGGTGAGCTGGTCTGGGTCGATCTGCTCAATCCCGATCACGCCGCCCTGTGCGCGCTGGCCGACGAGTTGTCCCTGGACCCCCGGGCGGTCGAGGACGTCGTCGAACACCGCGAGCGGACCAAGGCCACCCGCTACGCCACCCACACCTTCCTCACCGTCTACGCCACCGCGCTCGGCCCCCAGATCCCCGGCTCGATCGAGTCCCGGTTGCTGACCGACCGGGTGTCGATATTCGTCCTGCCCACCGGCGTGGTGACCGTCCGTCACGAAATCGACCCGGCGCGTGCGGTTTTCGACATCAACGAGGTGGTACGCCGCTGGGACGACAACTCCGATCTGCTGCGCAAAGGAAGCCCGGCGTTGCTGCACGGCATCCTCGACGTGGTGGTCGATTCACAGTTCGACACCATCCAGCAACTCGATGACACCATCGAATCGCTGGAGGACGGCCTGTTCGACGATCGGTCCCAGACCCGCAAGCTTCAGCGCGACACCTACCGGGTGCGTAAGGAACTCGTCGAATTGCGCCGCATCGTGTTGCCGATGCGGGAGGTGATCAACACCGTCATGAGACGGGGGACCCCCGGCACCGACGCCGGCGAACTGGATAGCTGGTATTCCGACCTCTACGACCACGTCATCCGGGCTGCCGAGTGGACCGAATCGCTGCGCGACATGATCACCACGGTGTTCGAAACCAACCTGTCCCTGCAGGACGCCCGGCTCAACACCATCATGAAGAAGCTGACCGGCTGGGCGGCGATCATCGCGGTACCCACCCTGGTGACCGGCTGGTACGGCCAGAACATCCCCTATCCCGGGTACGGGAACGGCTGGGGCGTGTGGACCAGCGCGCTGCTGAGCGTGCTCACCTCGATCACGCTGTACACGGGATTCAAACGGCGCGACTGGCTTTAGCCATCAGAGAGTCGGCTGAGAGACGTCCCGGCGCCACCCGCCGGTTTCCGTCGGCCGCTCTTCGATGAACTCCTTGAATCGCTGAAGGTCGCCGTGGACGCGGGCCTTGAGGACGCCGAGTTTGTCGGCGACGTTTTCCAGGAACCCGTCCGGGTCGACGTCCATCTGGGTGGTCACCCGGGTGGTGTTCTCGTCGAGGCGGTGGAAGGTCACCACGCCGGCATGCTCGGGACCGGAGTCCGACCGCCAGGCCACCCGCTCGTCGGGATGCTGTTCGGTGATGGTGGCATCGAACTCCCGGGTCGCCGGCCCGACCTTGACCCGCCAGTGGGTGTGGGTGTCGTCCCGCTGCCGGACCTCCTCTACGCCCTCCATGAAGTGCGGAAACGTCTCGAACTGCGTCCACTGGTTGTAGACGGTGCGGACGGGCCGGTTGACGTCGACGGACGCCGTCGTGCTGCTCATGTAGTCCTCCATTGTCGATGTGTGTGCATCCGTCGGCTACCCACGTCGGCTATCCGGGACACGTCGACTTCCGGACGACATTCCGATATGACACTTGGGTTAAACCGGCGACGGTCGGGGCTGCTTGCCCTATTTTGCGAACGGCGCTGATTGCAACGGAGGCTGGGGTTTCATGGTGGCAAAGCGTGGTTCGCGGGTCGGGGCGGCCGCAGTCGTCCTCGGGCTGTCGGTGATAGGACCCTGCGGGGTCGCGTCGGCGGACGCGCCCGAAGATGATTCGGCCCCGGGGCGCGCAGATTCGGGCGGCCCCGCCGCCCGAAACGACCCGAGCAGGACCGGTCGGCCGGTGGGTGCGGCGCGGACGCGCGGTGCCCTCGGAACCGGACCGACCCGCACCGCGGTGCGTGAGGACACCTCTCGCCCCGTGGAGGTTCCCACGTCAGCGTCCCTCGAGGATTCGAGGGAATCGGCGATCAGGAATGCGAATGGACAACGACCCCAACCACTTCCGTCCGCCGTTGTGCGTCAGGGGTTGGCCCCCGCCCCGCCCCCGGGTTCATTGAGGCGGTCGACTGCCGGAGCGGCCAGCCTGCCCTCGACCGATGCTGCTGCGGCTATGCCCGCGTCCTCGGTGCCGCTCATCTCTGCGCCGGCCGCCCCGACTGTGGCGAGCGCACGAATTATTGCACCGGCATCCGATCGGATGGGCTGTTCGGCCTGCTGGGGGACCCAGGCGCCGGGGATCGGCCAAGCCATCAATACGGTGATAAACCACCTGTTCAACTCCGCGTTCGACTGGATTGCGGCGTTGCCGGGCGGTCCCGTCTCCGGTCTTCTCGAAGGTGCGTTGGTGCTGGTCCGCCGCAGCTTGTTCCTCAGCCCGGAGGGCGTGACCGCCAGTCAGGTCGGTAACGAACTGACGGTGAAGGTCAACACCGGCAGCGTTGCCTACGTCCGTCAGGACGGAAATTTTGTTGAGGTGTCTGGCGATCCGTCGTTCCGTCGGGCTGAGCGGTTCGATGCGGCGACGGTGACCGGGGTGTCGGTGTCCAACCCGGGCAATGCCGGCTGCGCGGGCTTTGTGTTGGCCTCCGGAACTGTCGCCGCGGAGTTGACGACATCCCAGGTCGACGCGATGCGGTTCGGCTCCGGAGCAGCGTTCGCCGATTCGGTGACAGCCACGGTCAGCGGCGGCCCGTTGACCCTGAACGATGCAGTGCGCAGCCTCGCGAGCGTCACACTCAACGCCCCCGTGGTGCTGGCGAACGACGTCGAGGTGGACGCCGGCGAGGGCGATGCGATGTTCGGCGGCACCGTCGACGCGGCCAAGGCGGGCAGGCAATCGTTGATGGTGACGGCGTTGGGCGTGACGACTTTCAGCGGCGCGGTCGGTGGGCAAGCTGCGCTCTCGAGTCTGCTCACTCGCGGCATCGCGCCGCTGACCATCAACCAGTCCGCCGACACGAAGACCGTTCCGCTGCATTACGCACCCGAGGTCGACTCGGGCGGAAAGGTCCAAATCAAGTACGGCATCGACGTCGCCATCGGGGAAAATCCCTCCCAGCTCTACGAATTCGATACCGGCGGCAACGCGTTCTTCGCCGGCTACAACGCCTCGTTCTGGAAGAACGTACCGCTGACCACGGATGCGATCACGGTCACCTACACCTCTGGCAACACCTACGAGTCCGTGGTCGCCAACGCAGCGGTGACACTGGGTAACGGCGAGCAGACGGTGTCGACGGGTCAGCCGATCCGGCTCGGAGCGATTCTGACCGGGGGTAATCCCAAGAAGGATCCACCGGAGGTGTTCGTCTTCACCAACCCGGACGCCCCTCCGGTCGACGGCAACTTCTTCGGCGATTTCGGGGCGTCGTTCGATGTGTTCAACATCAGGGAGACCGGCCAGTTGATGGCCAGCCCACTCCTGCAGCTTCCAGGAAACCTGTCCACCGGCTTCCTGGTTCAACTCGGCCCGATCGGCACCGCCGATCCGCAACTCACCGTCGGCATCACCGACGCTCTGCGTGCCCAGTTCCCCTACGCCGTACCGGTTTCCGAGGCTCAGCCCCCTCAGACGTATCCGGTCTCCGGGTACCCGGTGTTGAATTTGTTCGGAATCACCCCCACCTATTTCGCGCAACAGGGCGACGAGCCGCTACTGCCCATCGGCTGTGTGACGGACGGGGGAGTATGCCCGCCGATCCCGACAGTGATCGACAGCGGAGCGCCCTCCACCGGTATCAGAGTGGATGAAGGCACACCGTACGACGCGAACGGTCAGCTGAAGCCGGGCGTGAAGCTGATCGTGAAGTTCCCGACGACGCCCTACCGGGAGGCGTTGGAGTGGTCCCTGGTCGCCGGCGACACCCCATCCGTCGACTTCGTGAAATACGGCGGTTCGTCGGCGGCGATCTCGGGCGAGAACGTCAATACCGGGCTGAATCTCTACAACAACTTCGACGTGATGTTCGACGCCAAGCAGCAGGTCATCTGGCTGCGGCCCAACGACGGCATGGCGGCTGTGGTCGCCGGTTCGGTGACCACGACCGGTGACCAGACCTACCGTCAGAACGCCCAACTGGGCGGTACCTACACCACCGGTGGCGGCGACTTCACCGTTGGCGGCGGTGCCACGCTGAAGGCTGACACGGTGGTCAACGCCGGTGGCGGTGATATCTCTTTCTTCGGGGCGGTCGATGGTCTCGTCGCCGGCGCTTCTTCGCTGGCCGTGAACTCAACCGGTGCAACGATATTCACCCGGGGAGTTGGTGAGCAGGGCCCGCTGGCCCGTTTCGCCACGGATACCGGCGGCACCACAGCCAGCGCCGGCGTGACAACCACCGGCGATCAGCGGTTCGGCGACGACGTGGCGCTGAGCGGCCTCTACCAGCTGACGTCGAACGGATCGTTCTCGGTGGCGGGAGACGCCACTCTCACCGGCCCGGTCAACATCGTCAACAAGTCGGCCGGGGCCGGAATCTCCTTCGCCGGCCGTATCGACGGCTCACAGCGTCGCGGTTTCCCGTTGAGCATGTCCACGCTCAACGGCCCGGTGGATCTCGACGGCGACGTCGGCGCCGGTCATCCGCTCGGTGGACTGCGTGTCGACTCCGAGCCCGTCACCTCCGGCAGCGCGACGACGGTGTTCACCGCCGGCGGAACGATCAATGTGGACGGCGGGCTCGGCAACGCTCCCGAGAAGGGCGTGGCGATCGGCGGCAGCGTCTCGGGTGCGCCCGGGGGGATCGGCTCAGTCGTCGTCGATCTTGCCCACGGTGGAGTGATCCAAGGCTTCCGCGGCAGCGGATTGACCATCGGATCCCCGCAGAGCGGATCGAAGACCGGCTTCGTCTCGGGCCAGATCAGCGGATTCGTGATCAGCAACAACGGTAAGAGCGGTGTCGAAACAGAGAACACCGAAGAGCTCACCCTCACCGATAATGTCATCGTCGGCAACGGGGAAGACGGCTTGCTCTCGAAGGGCGATACCGGTCTGGGCGTCACGGGCAACACCATCAAACTGAACACCCGGGACGGGATTCTCGTCACCGGCAAGGATGGCAAGGATCCGGCGGGCGTTCTTCCTGTCCATGCAGAACAGG
>CAZRFC010000025.1:15671-21176 GCA_964598975.1 uncultured Mycobacterium sp.
GCGACCCAGGACAACGCCGGCGCGGTGGACTGCGACATCTCCGGCAACGGGCGCGACGGGGTGACGATCGACGGAAATGTCGTCGGCAACGCGATCCTGTCCAATGTGATCTTCGCGAACGCCGGCAAGGGCATCTCGCTGCAGAACGGTGGCAACGCCGGACAACCCGCACCCAAGGACGTGGTGGCTGCTTTCGCGCCGCTGCCGTCGGGACGAGTTTTCATCACGGGACACTTGAAGCCGTACTCCGACGACTACAAAGGCACCTATCAGATCCAGGTGTTCGTCGCACCGTCGAGTGACGGGCCAACCGCACTGCTAGCCACTCAGAGCGACATTGCGGTCGGGGACTTCACGCTCACCATCGACGTCGGATCGCAGCAGGTGGTGGGCAGCTACCTCACAGTGACGGCAACACCGACGACCGGACCGGCGAACACCTCGGAGTTCTCCGCGCCTGCGAAAATCAACGGCTGAACCGTCAGGCCTCGTCCTTGCCGGTGAAGGCTTCCTTGGCCTTGTCCACCGCATGGGTCGCGATGTCGGTGGCATCCTGGACGATCGCGCTGGCGCCGCCGGCGATATCACCCTTCACGATGTGACCAGCGTCCTCGACGATGTCGGCCGCCTTCTCGACGGCGTGCGCGGCGATGTCCTTGGCCGCGTTGATGGCGTTCTTCGGATCGAAGCCCATGGGGACCCTCCTGGTTTCGGATGGATGTGGGTATGAGACTAGACCCGGCATCGAGTCGACACCGGTGAACGCCCGGTACTCGCGATCGGCAGAAAAAGCCCAACCGCCCGTTTTGTGCCCGCCCGTGTGACAATCCTGATGGACGCGCTTCGAAAGGGGCAGCATTGACTGGTGACCTCGACGGTCCTCCCGAGTCCGATGCACGCTTCCGCAGGTTGATCGAGAGTTCCGCCATCGCGACGAACCTGGTGGGCTGGGACGGCCGGTTCCGGATCGTCAACCCGGCGATGTGCGAATTCCTTGGGTACGACGCCGACACGCTGTCGCAGATGACCTGGGCCGACGTCACCGCCCCGGAGGACCTGCCGGAAAGCATCCGGACGGTCGAGGACATCCTGGCCGGCCGCAAAGACTCCTGCCGGATGACCAAGCGGTACATCCACGCCGACGGGCGCCGTGTCTGGGGTGTGCTCACTCTGAGTCCCATGCGGGACGCCGACGGCAAGGTCGACCACCTCATTGCGCAGATCATCGACATCACCGAACAGGTGGAGTTGCGTGCCAGGCAGGAGGAGTCCGACGCCCGCTTCCGCCGGATGATGGAGAGCTCGAACGTCGGGATGGTGATCGCCACGCCCGACGGCAGGTTCGACGTGGTCAACCAGGCTTTGTGCGACATGCTCGGCTACGACGAGGAAACCCTGAAGACCAAGAGTTGGCAGGACCTCACCCCCGCCAGCTATCTGGAAGCCGACCTGCAATACATGGACGACCTCTTGGCCGGACGTCTGGACACCTATCGGGTCATCAAGCAGCACATCCACGCGGATGGTCATCTGGTCTGGGCCGATGTTTCGGCGAGCTGTCTGCGCGATGCGGGCGGGGAAGTGCAGTACCTGTTCGGGCAGATCATCGACATCACCGATCAAGTCGAGCTGCGCGCCAAGCAGGAGGAATCGGACGCCCGCTTCCGAAAGTTGCTCGAAATCTCCAACGTCGCTATTTCACTGATCGCGCCCGACGGCAAAATGGAGATGGTCAACCAGGCGTTGTGCGAGTTGTTCGGCTACGACGAGGAGACGCTGAAGACCAAGACCTGGCAGGAACTGACCCCCGCCCGCTTCCGGGACGCCGACCTGAAGAACATCGAGGATCTGGTCACCGGTCGCCTCAACACCTACCGGGTCGAGAAGCAGCAGATCCATGCCGACGGCCACCTTTTTTGGGTGGACGTCTCGGTGAGTTGCCTGCGTGACAGCACCGGTGCGGTGGAGTACCTGTTCGCCCAAGGGGTGGACATCACCGCGGAGGTCGAGTTCCGAGAGCTGCTGGCCCAGCGGGAGAAGGAGAACCGCATCCTGGCCGAGCAGTTGCAGGCCGAGGTGCGCAACGCCGCCGAGTATGTGAAGTCCGTGCTGCCCGGCGACCTGCACGGCGCGGTCGAGGTGTCGTCCCGGTACCTGCCCTCGCTCGACCTCGGCGGCGACGTCTTCCACTACCGGTGGCTCGACGACGACCACCTCGAGGTGTACCTGATCGACGTATCCGGGCACGGCATCAGGCCGGCGCTGCTGTCGATGTCGGTCCACAACCTCATCCGGTCCGGCACGCTGCCCACCGCCATCCTGCTGAACCCGACCCGCCTGCTGGGGAAGCTGAACAGCCATTTCCAGATGCACGAGCACGCCGACAGTTATTTCACCATCTGGTACGGCGTCTATCAGCGCTCCACCCGAACCCTGCGCTACGCCAGCGCAGGCCATCCGCCCGCCCTCGTCCTCAAGCGCGACGGGGGCGCAGTTACGGCCACGAGCCTGTCCACCCAGGCCAACCCCATCGGCATGTTCCACGACTCCGCTTACCCCTGCGATTCCTACCCGATACCAACCGGTGCCCAACTGCTGCTCTACAGCGACGGGGCGTTCGAATTGCCGGCGATGAATTCGGCGGGGACACCCTGGTCCAGGCGGGAATTCATCGACGTGTGCACCGAACTGGCCAGCCAGCCCGGCTGGTCGTTGGATGACCTCGTGGATCGGCTCAAGTCACTGAGCCCCAGCGGGACCTTCGACGACGATTGCGCACTCGTCCTGCTGAGCTTCCCCTGACCGGCTTTGCGGTTCAGCCGCCCGTCTGAGCATTAATCATCAACGGTCACCAGTTTCAGACCGGTCATCGCCTCCAGACGTTCATTGAGCCGATCGTCGGACATGAACTCTGCAGCGGCGCGATCGTTTTTGAGCACGGCATCGAAGTGGCCCAACACGAGAGCACGCCACAGGTCGCGGGATGGCGCTGCCGGGGCTAACTCGGCGAACGGACGTACCAACCGTGCCGAGATGTCCCAGTCGGTATCCGGCCACACCTCCGCGACCTGGGCCATGAAGTTGCGGAACCATTCGTGACTGGCCTCGATGTCGTCCCCGAAGTGAACGTGATCGCCACCGAGCAGAATCACCATGCGACGTGTTTTCGGGGTGAGGTCGTGATAGATCTCGAACTGGCCGAACAGTGGCAGCATGCTGTCTCGGGATCCGACCAGCATGAGGGTGGGCACGCCGTGGTCGATCGGTCCCAGTTCCTGCTTGGCGGGCAGGTGGTAGACGTTCCCGCCGGCTGGGCACTGGGCGATCGTCGCCTTGATCCGGGGATCAAGACGCGGAGCGATAAGTGCCGTCCAACCGCCGAAGCTCGGTCCGGTGAAACCCACCTTCTCCTCGAGAACCGGCAAGTTGTCGAGGCCCGCTTGAACCAGGTAGGGCACTGCGATTCGGCGTGTCTCGCGGATCGCCTCCGCGTGCGGGCCGAGCGTCTCAGGCTTGCCGACGATGTCGGGGTTGGCGAAGAACTCCGTGACATCACCGGCCGTGCTGCCTGGAATGTCGGGTGCGGCGACCAGGTAGCCGTGCGAGGCGAGGTGGGTGGACAGATAGGTGAACTCGACCCGGAAGCCGGCCCAGCCGTGCATGTTGATGACGTACGGGAACCTGCCGGGCAACGGCGCCGCGTCGCGTACGGCGGCTTGGCGCAACCAATTTCCGGGTTCCCACTGGTTCTCGAACGAGTCCTGCGTGTCCTCGTCCAGATCGTGTCCGGTCACCTCCTGAGTGGCGGGGTAGTAGATCTCAACGGTGAAGTCGATGCCGCTGGCGGCGTCATGCCAGATTTCGGTGCGCACCCCGACCGGGTGGGGTCCGCGAGCGGTTGGGGTGTAAACCATCACGACTCCTTCAGGCGTTCATCTCACCAGCAGGGTGGCTGGTATGGATTCTTACCATCTGTGCTGGGCCAACGCCGCCGAGTGCGGAACTCTTTCCAGGACAATGATGTTCATGAACCCCCAGGGTCGACTCCACCGGGAGCTCGTTGCATCAGTCGATCCGGCCGAACCCGGCCGTTCTAGGTGAACTGCGCCGGAACCGTCACTGTCGGAGAGGTCGAGGGCCTGTTGTCGATCAGGACGGCGCCACCGTTCGGATCCTGCGTATTCAGATTCAGCTCGTAGATGGCGGGGTTCTCGTACACGCGGTAGTAGTACTTGAGGTTCTTCGTATCGGCGACGCTGGTCCAGAGCGTGTATTCCGTCGACTCCACACCCGTGTCGGTCACGTTGCGCAGAATCCCGCGCGGCAGATCGAAGTTGTTCATCACATGCCACGCCGTCCACACTGCTTCGCTGCCTGTCGCAGCGGTATATGCATCGCGGGCGTACAGGCTGGCGCGGATGAAACGATCAGGCGAATTGCTGCCGCCTGGCATGCCGACGTAGCCATTGCCCATGGTGATCTTGTAGTCCTGGGAACCAGCCGTGATCGGCCCCGCCGGGTTGTAAGGGGAGAGCGACTTGAAGTGCTCCCAGTTGTTCAGGTGAAACTCGAAGCGTGGCGGGTTGGTGATGCAGCCACCCGGTGACTCGAGGATCGTCGGCGGCTGATTCGGGGCGTGCCACTCACAGATGATCGTCTTTCCGCTGGGATCGCCGACGCGCAGATGAACGGGCAACTGGCCTTTGGTTTCAGGGGTGAAGGGGAAGTCGGTGTCGACCACGATGACGTCGCCAGACCGTAGAGCCGCCTCGGCTTCGTCGGTCGTCGCACAGTTGCCCAGGACATAGAGCACGATTTGCCAGCTGGCGATTGCTTTGCTGCGGTTCTCGTCGGAAACCGGGGTGAACTCGGTGAACCCGGGGAGGTTGAAAACGCCTGCGACGAGACCCTTCTCGTTGATCCCGTCGGAGCCGAGCGTGTGTGTCCCGGCCACCAACACGTTGCCGCCGAACGCGTAGTTGTTGGTCCACTGCATCCCGTCGGTCCCCGTGCTTGTGTCACCGACGAACTTCTGCCCCCGGGGGAAGTAGCCGATACATTCCGGAAGCGGAATATCAAACTCCATCGTCCTGGCATAGACGACATCACCGTTGTCGGCTGTCAGGCGGATCCCTGTACACATGAGGCCACTCCTCGTTTGGCATCGAACTGGGGAAGTGTGACTGTCAGGGTGTGTGGTTCAGTCGCACAGGTGCCCGATGAATCCACAACTATTGTCGCGCGTCTGCGGCGGCGGGTGCGGGATGTGGTCGTCGCCACGCCCGGGCGTGGGGCTGAGGATTCTGGAGATGACGCTGCTGTTCGGCACCTTCTTCTCGGAGGGGACAGCGCTTGGTGGATTGGGGTTCTCCGATGGGCGATCCGTCCGGGAACTGCATGAAACCGTTAGCCCACCCATGGAGATGATCGCCAGTGAGCTGGCCACCAGCGCTAGGGCGTGTCTCCTAACCGCCTGAGCCATAGTGTGATGGCGCGAAGGACGGC
>CAZRFC010000026.1:0-4495 GCA_964598975.1 uncultured Mycobacterium sp.
GCTGCGGATCTATGACGCACGCGCGGTGTGGCGCGCAATGTGCCTAGGCCTCGGCGTCGATCGACCGTTCCCGGACATCTCTCCGCGAGGGCACGCTCCGCGCTCCGTGCGCTGCGACCTCTCGCGGCTCTCGACTTCGACGCGCCGGCGAGTGCTGGTGCGGATGAACCTCTACGGATACCAGGAGGCTGCCTAGCCCATGTCGATGCCCGAGCTTTCCGCCACGCGCACCCAGGCCACCGACCCGTTCGCGCAGACCTTCCGACGCACGGAGGCCATCGCGATCCCGGAGCGCGGGACGCACATCCCGACGTGGTACACGCCGCACGAGTCGCCCGAGACGATCGTCGTCAAGTCTGGCGGCATCCCGCTGCGCCCCGTCGCGGCGGGCGACGGCTGGCAGCCGTTCACCGTGGCCGACGTGGCCCCCGAGCTCCGCTGGGCGATCAAGCCGGACGGCGAGGTGCTGCCGCAGCACGAGTTCGACGTGCTCTACATCCGCAAGATCGAGGAGTTCTACCGCGTCGTCGAGGGGCGCGGCTACCCGGGCAACGTGCAGCGCGAGCACATCCCGCGGGTCGATCGCTACGTCAGCTACACGGTCGATCGCACGAACCCGGCTCGCTACGCGCCGATCGGGTACGAGCCGCACCCGAAGAACGCGCAGACCGCCTCGGTGCTCTTCGACAGCGACGGCGAGAACCCGGTGAGCGGCGAGGAGCGCATGGCGCTGCTCGAGAAGTGCTACGACGACCCGCGGCTGCGGCGTCGGCTCAAGCCGCACGAGATCGCCGAGGTGGAGCGCCGCCGCAAGGACGACCCGCTCGCGCTGGCGATGGCAGAGCTGCGCGCCGGCAAGATCGACGCGGACGAGTTCCAGCGGCGCGTGCAGGCGACGCTCGGGACGCAGGCGCTGATCGAGACGGCCCGCGAGCGCAAGGCGCAGAAGCCGCGTCCGAAGCCCAGCAAGAAGAAGATGACCTGCGGCGCCGAGATTTTCTCGGTGCAGATCGCGCGACACCGCAAGGACTGCCAGGTCTGCGGCGCGCTCGCGAGCGGTGAGACGGCGTGAGCCTGCTCGAATCCGTCAACCGCGTCCGCAGGCTCCAGCGCGCCGACGTGTACACCACGCTGGCGGGCGCCGACCTCGATGCGATGACGCTCGTGGACTACCTGAACGACGCGGCCGACGAGCTGTTCAACCATCGCGCGTGGAACTTCCTGAAGCGCTACGACGGGCAAATCTGGCTGCCCGGCGCGGTCACGGTCACGTCCGGCGGGCTCGTCAACGCAAACGCGAGCAGCGGGTCGCTCAACTTCGGCGGCGTCAACTCGTGGGCGACGACGAACGTGCAGGACTTCACGCAGCGCGGCCAGGACGGCAGGCTGCGACCGCGCATCGTCTGGAACGACGACACGCAGCACGCGGGTACGTCCTACGGGCTCTCGCAGCTCTCCGTGCTGCCGAACTTCCCGTTCGCGCAGACGAACCCGTACCGAGGCGCCGCGCAGACGAATGGCGGCTGGACGATCTACGCGAACGAGATCGTGCTGCCGAACACCGTGCGTCAGGTGCTCTCGGTCGTCCACGAGTCGCGCCCGCTCGACTTGCAGTTCGTGGATCGCGACTTCGACGTGCATCCGCACTGGCCGCGCGGCGCGCAGTGGCTCGGCGAGCCGGATGTGGCGTCCGTCGGCGGGACGCTGACCGGATGCGGCACCGACGCGGGCGTCACGGCGCAGATCGGGCTCGGGCTCGCGGTCTGGCCGCCGCCTGCGTCCGAGGTGCTGCTGCACTACAGCTACATCTACCGCTTCGCGCGGCTCTCGGCGGACGCGGAGGAGTGGAGCGGCGTGCCGCCCGAGGCCATCCGGCTCGTCGAGTCGATGGCCTTCGAGCGGACGCTGTGGAGCAACGTCGAGGACGACCCGCAGCGCGCGCAGGTGATCCACGGGCACAACGAGGTGCATCTCGCGCGCCTCGTCGCCTCGGATCAGCGCGCGATCAAGATGCGCCGCGTGACGCCGACGCTCGGCGGCGATCCGGGCCGCAAGTCGAACCTTCCGCGGTATCAGATCGTCCTGACCTCGTGAGGTAGCTGCGGTGACCTACCAGACCGTCTCGGTGCCGCAGATCCAGGGCCTGAACCAGAACGAGGACCCGACGTCGCTCAAGCCCGGCGAGCTGGTGCGTGCGGACAACGCCTACCGCCGCGGCGAGCTCGTGGGAACGCGACCGGGCGTGGTCGGGCTCGGCACGGGCGCGGACTACGAGAACGCGATCGACGAGGCCAACGCGATCCGCGGCGCGCACGAGTACCGGCAGAACTTCGACGAGGGGCGCCGGCTGATCGTCGTCGCGGCGCACGCGGCAAGCGGCGACGAGCTGTTCTACGAGGACAACGCGAGGATCGACACGTCCACGGCTCCGGTGTCGATGACGACCTCGAGCGACTACATCTGGACGTTCGCGAACCACCTGAACGTGCTCTACGGCACGGGCGGTCCTCCTGGGAAGTCGCAGGCCGTCACCGAGGACATCTTCACCTGGGACGGCAACGTCGCGAATCCGGCGGCGGTGCTCGCGCTGACCGACAAGGGCAGCGGAGTGCGGCTGCGGCCGAAGTTCATCAAGGCGTGGCGCAACTACCTGCTCATCAACGGGCTCCAGCAGGCGACTCCGATCGCATCGAACAACCCGACGACGACGCGCTTTGCCGACTTCGGCTCGAACCCGTCGAACGACGTCAACTGGCCGGACTCGAACACGCTCGGGTACAACGCGAACCTCGTCGGCATCGACGGCTACGGCGAGAACTTCTCGACCGGCTTCGGCACCTACCAGGACAACGACGGCGACTGGCTGCTCGTGCTCTCGAACCGGCAGATCGCGTCGTACCAGCTCGACACGACCGGAGGCAACGACTTCCGCTACGCGGACTCGATCGAGACGGGGTGCGTGCATCAGCGCGCATTCGTGTCGCTCGGGCTCGACGCGGGCGATGCGGTCTACGTCAGCGAGAAGGGGATCCACTCGCTGCGCCAGTCGCAGCAGTTCGGCGGCACCGACGCGAAGTTCCTGTCGTGGAAGATCCGCCCGTTCTTCAACTCGCTCAACCGCAATCGCATCCACTTCACATGCGGCGCCTACGCGCCTCGGCTCGGCGGCATCCTGTTTGCGTTCTCGACCGGGACCGAGACGTCGCACAACGTCCTGATGTGGCTCGACGTCAAGGACCCCGGGTCGCTGACGGCCGAGAGCGCGCGCTGGTACGGGCCGTGGACGCTCGGCGGCGGGATCCGCGTCAACCACATCGCCTACGTTCGCGACGCGAGCGACAACTACCAGCTCTACATCTTCACGACGGCCGGCCGTGTGCTGACGTTCTCGGAGTCTGCCTTCGCCGATCTGTCGAACGGCTACAGCACGGTCCTGCAGCTCAACCACGAGGTCTACGGCGACGTCGGGACCGAGAAGCGTCTCGGGGACATGACGGCCACGGTCGCGACTCCGGTTGGCGGCTACTCGATCAGTCACCGCGCGATCTTCGACTTTGGCGCACGGCGTAGCTCGGTCGTGTCGGTGCCTCTCTCGTCGCTGTCCGGCTCGATCGTCGGCTCCGCGGTGGTTGGCACGGCGGTGGTCGGAGGCGACTTCGTGGTCGAGGCGCGCAAGCTCTACACGCGCGGACGCGGGCACGCTATCAGCCACGAGTTCAGCCACAGCGGCACGAACCAGCCGTTCTACATCGCTCGTCTCGACCCGCGCGTGGCGGGCGCCGGCGAGGACGCGGGGGCCACCGGATGAAGCGTCTCTATCTCGCGCTGCTGCTGCTCTGTGCGAGCGTGCTCGTCAGCGCCACCGTCGTTCGCTCGGTCAAGGCTCCGTCCGGCGGCACGAGCTGGCAGACGGGCGACTCGATCAGCATGTCGGCGCTCGAAGGCGACTTCTCCGGGATCATCAACCAGGTCAACGGCAATCTCGACCAGTCGAACCTCGCGACGAATTCGGTCGGCGCCGACGAGATCGCTGCGGGCGCGGTCAGCGACTCCGAGGTGAACGCGGCGGCGGCGATCCAGGTCAGCAAGCTCGCGCAGACCGCGGGCCAGCTCGACATGGACATCGTGGACGACTTCTCCGCGACCCTCGCGGAGAGCAAGACCGCGACGGACCCGGGCACGAACGACTCCGCATCGGCTGCCACGAATCTCGAAGAGGAGCTGGCGCGGCTTCGCTACGTCATCAAGCGTCTCGCCATCGGTGCGGGAACGTGGCGGACGTCTGGCGCAGATGCCGCGGCATGGTTCGACGGGAACGCGGTCGGGCCGGATCTGCTCGTCAACGGCTCGTTCGTGGACAACTCGACGACCCCGGCGGCTCCGTTCGGGTGGGCGCTGGTCGGGACTCCGAATGCGATCACGCCGACGAGCTTCGCCGGGCTGCGGCCGGAAGGCATCGGGCGCTATCTGCTCGTGGTCGATGCGATCGGAACGG
>CAZRFC010000026.1:4505-18136 GCA_964598975.1 uncultured Mycobacterium sp.
GCTCAAGGCGAGCACGCTGTATCTCGTCGAGGCGCGAGTGCGCCCGAACACGGACGTCGTGAAGCTCGTCACGACCGGCGCCGCGGCGGGCACGTTCGACGATCTTGCGGTTGTTTCTGCGTCTGGCACCGGCAACTGGGAGACGCTTTCCGGGCTCATCTGGACCGACGCGACGCCGACGAACATCGTCGTGCAGCTTCTCTCCAACGCTACGGACTACAGCTTCGGCGTATCCGATGTCTCGGTGCGCGAGGTCGTGTCGCCGGCCGCGGCTGCTACGAACGAGCACGAAGGCACGACCAGCCGCGGCGGGAACCTGATTCGCACGATCACCGATACGACCACTGGAGCGATGAACGGCGCAGCGACGACAACCGTCGAGGGCAACACGGTGCTTTCGATCGTCGTGCCCGGCCCGGGGTATCAGATCGAGGTGACCGCGGAAGCAACGATTCAGATGCTTGGCGGAGGTGACACGGCCACCGTTGGGATCGACGAGAACATCGACTCTGGTGGGTGGAGTGCCAACCCGGTCGTTACGCGGCAATTCCTGGCAGGGAGCCAGGACACCTACGTCGCGCATGTGAGTTGGCTGCGAGGCGCGGATGCCACGAACACGGTCACGCCTGGTTCGCTGTATCAGTATCGCATCACCGGCACGTCGAACGACGCGAATTCCGAGTGGGATACCGGAGCCGCAGGCAACGACGTGCATCGCCTGACCGTGCGCCTGACCAGGACCGGCGAGTGAATGCTGTGAGGCAGCTTCTCGCGCTCTGCGAGAACGAACGACTCACCGACGCGCAGAAGCTCGAGCTGCTGGCCGTCGTGCTCGACGCGCACGATCGCTCGGCATGGCAGAACGCGAACCTCTCCAGCCTCGCGATCCAGCTCGGCCGCGAGGGTGCGGGCGACTTCGGCAAGGCGGTGGCCTGCGCGCTGATGACGCTCGGCGTGCGCCACGGCCCCGTCACGGCCGCGCGGCGCGCGATCTACCACGGCGAGCGCACGGGCGGGCGCATCCCGGGCTGGGGCAACAGCTTCCACAAGCACGAGATCGACCCGGCGTGGCAGACCTGCGCGGACTACCTCAAGGCGCACTACCCGATCCACCACGACGCGCTCGCTAAGGTGACGCTCGAGCTCGAGGAGCGCGGCAAGCGGCTGCACCCGAACGCGGCGGCCTTCACCGCGGCTGCGGCGCAGATCCTCGGCATCCCGGAAGGCGTCGAGCTGGTGCTGTTTCTGATGGGGCGCCTGCCGACGTGGGCGCTCTTGTTCTCGGTGCCGCGCGCATGATCGTGGTGCTCGGCGGCGTTCGCAGCGGGTCGAGCGTCGTGGCCCGGATGCTGCACAACCTTGGCGTCGTGATGGGGAGCGCGCAGGCGTTCCCGTTGCCTGGAATGTGGCACGACGACTTCGAGGACTTCGCCATCGCGCGCGGGACGACGGAAGCGTTCACGACCGGGCGCATGCCGAAGGTGCGCTGGTTCGAGGAGTACATCGACTCACGGCTTGGGCACTGCGAGGCGATGCGCGGGCTGTACCCGGAGCATATCCAGGGCTGCGGCGTGAAGGGCCAGCTCCTCGGGCTCTACTACGACCAGATGCGACGTGCTGCGGATCGCAGCGGCACGCGGCTGCGGCTCGTGGTGGCGGTGCGCGAGCCGGAGGACGTGGAGGCGTCGATCGCGCGCGTCTCGGCCGAGGTGCGGGCCGACGCGCGGCAGGCGTGGTTCGAGCAGATGTGTGCGATGAACGAGCGCATCGTGCAGGCGATCAACGGGCTGGAATCGACGGTGCGGGTGCGGTTCGCAGAGCGGAAGGCGGACCCGAAGGCAACGGCCGAGCGGCTGTGCGCGCGGCTTGGGCTCGCGTGGCGCGATCGTGCGCTGGAAGGGGTGCTCTGATGGGGTACGGAGCGGCAATCGGGGCCATCGCGGCGGCGCTGATCGGCGGCGGCGCTCAGGTCGGCGGCGGCGCGCTGGCGGCCGACGAGGCGAAGGGCAAGGAGCGCACCTCGACGCAGCTTCCGTCGAGCAACCTCGCGAACCAGATCGCGACGCTGGCGCTGCTCTCGCGGCTCGGCTACGCGCCGCCGACGCAGGAGCTGCTGCTCCAGTCGTCCCCGATCCAGCAGGCTCTGAATCGCCGCTTCGCGACGCCCGTCTCGCGCGAGAGCCGGCGGCGGCTGCTCGACGTGTCGCAGTTCGCGACGGAGACGATGATCGCCGCGCGGGCCGCTGGCGATACGCGCTCGGCCGAGGAGATCCTGTTCGAGACTGGGCTCACGAAGGGCGGCAAGAGCCACGCCGCGCTGGAGCGGATCGCGCAGGATGGCGGCTTCCGCAGCCTGAGCGAGATGCTGGACACGGAGATCGAGTACCGGAACAAGATCCCGGAGATCATGCAGCGGCAGGAGCAGGGCACGGCGCAGCAGCGCCAGCTCCAGGACCTCGCAACGGGCCAGCAGATCGCCGCGCTCCAGAGCCTCGCGAGCGTGTCGGACGTTGCGACGCAGCGCGACCTCGAGCGCACGCGGCTGCTGCGCGACATCGGCCTTCAGGAGTCGAACGTGCTCGCTGCGGCGAATGCGGGCGGCTACAACCCGGCGGGCGGGCTGGAGGCGCTGGCGCGTCTGCGAACCGATGCCGACGTCGAGGCGCTGAACCGGGCCATCGCTCGGGCGACCGGCGAGACGGCCATCGCGACGCAGCGCGGGAACGTGGCGAAGGCGCTCGACCCGTCGCTGATCGCGCTGGGGCTCGCCCCGATCAACGCGGCCGGCGGCACGACGTCGAACACGGCGTCTCCGGGTGGCAGCGGGCTGCTCGGGCAGAGCGTTGCGAACGCCGGCGCGGTCACGAGCGCCGGGATTCTGGAGGCGCTGGACCTGTACAGCCGCAGGAGCCAGGCGCCGGCCGGCACGTCCTACTCGCAGTACCAGCCGCGCACGGGCGATTCGCTCACCAACTACGGGCGAGGGTTCTAGGCGATGTCGAGCGACGCGGCCTCCATGCTGATCCGGCTCTTCGCGGACCGCCGGGCACGGCGCGACCGCGAGGACGCGATGGCGCAGCAGCAGGCGCGCGAGGAGTCTCTGCTGGCAGAGCAGCGCCGCAATCAGGGCCTCAACATGCTCATCAAGCTCGCGCAGGACGCTCCGGACGTGGACGTGCGAAGAGTTGGCCCTCCGATCGCCAGGATGTTCGGGAACACACTGGACGACATGTTGCTGGTCGAGGAGCTACAGAAGGGGTCGAACGCGGCGCGCAAGCGCGCAACGCAGCGCGAAGAGCAGATGGCGCAGGCCCCTGCACTCGGCCAGAACCTCGGCGGCATCCTCGCGACGAATCCAGCGCTCGCGAACGAAGCCGTGCAGGGATTGCAGCTTGCGCTGACCGATGCCGACGCGCGCTCGCAGGCGCTGAATCTCGCGGCTGCATACAAGCCGGTCGGGCAGACAATGGCTGAACTCAAGCTGCCGGAGCAGGTCGCGAACGAGCGCGCGGCGTCACGCGCCGCAGCGCGCCAGGTCGAGACGGCTCGCGCTGTCGCCAACATCTCGGACGTGGAGATGCTTCAGGCATACGGAGACGCGCCGAACTTCACGCCCGCGCTTGGACGCGCAGCGGCTGCCGGGAAGGCGTTCCGCGAGCCGCTGACTGGCCGGCTCGTGCGCGGCACGGACGAAGGCAAGAACGCGATCAAGGCGCGCGGAACTGCGGAGCTTCTGTCGATCCTCGCGAACGTCTACGCGCTGTCCGAGCGGTTCGCTTCGGATGTTGGCGGAAACCTCGGAACGACCACGCTGGAAAGAGCGCGAGCCGAGATCGGCAGTGGCAACCCGTACTTTGCGGCACTCGACGCGCAGCGGTCGCAGTTCGAGCTGGTTCTCGGGCAGCTTCGCTCCGGTGCCACGCTGACAAAGCGCCAGACGGAGCAGATCGCCGCTGCGCTGCCGACCGACGCCGAGATGGCGATCGAGAACGGCAAGCTCAGCCGTGCCGCTCGGGCACGCATCCTGTCCGCTCAGCGCTTCCTCGAATCCGGCGTCGTGCCGCTGTTCGATCCGCGCGAGCGCCGCGAGGCACAGCGCGAGCTGCGCGACTCGTTCGGCAAGCTCTATCTCGACGCGAAGCAGGACCCGCTGCTTACCGAGATCGGGCGTCCGGCCGACCCGGACGCCGCGTCGGCGCTCGACAATCTCCTGGTGCCTGGAGGGCAGTAGGTGGCGCAGCCCTTCCTCGCGGACTCCGAGCTCGAGGCGCGCATGGCCGCGGCGGGCATGGACCCGGAGATGCGAGCCCGCGTGCGGATGGAGAATGCGCGGCGCAGATCGCAGAGCGGTGGCGGGGCATTCCCGAACATCGCGCGGTTCGCGGAGGGCGTCGGTCGCGGCACTGGCGGGCTACTCGACCTCGCGAACATGATGATGCCTCCGAGCGTGCGCCCGAGCGCGTATCTCGACGAGGGCGATTCGTTCACCGATATGGGCGGGCGCGAGGCGATGGCGGCTGCGGGTGGCGACCCCGGACCCGCCAAATCCGCACTCCAGGAGATCACGCAGACCGCGCTGCGCGGTGCAGGGCAGGCAGTGCCGACCGCGATGGCTCCCGGCGGCGTGTTGCTCAACATGGCCGGAGGCGCGGTCAGCGAGGTGGCGGCAAGGGCCGCCGAGGCGGCTGGATACGGGAAGCTCGCGCAGTTCGGCGCGTCGATGGCTGGCGGCGTGCTGCCCGGCATGGTGGCCCGGGTCGGCACGCCGGTCGGCTCCGCGGTGCTGGCTGCTACCTCGTCGAAGATCCGCGGGAGGCTGGCTCGCAAGCTCGCCGCCGAGACGCTTGGCGCGGAGATCCAGGACCGCCCGCGTGCGATCGAGCTGCTGACGCAGGAGATCGAGCGCCCGCTGTTCGGCCGCGCATCGACCGCGCAGGTGCTTGAGCCGATCGCTCCGAGCCTGTTCCAGCAGGAGACGCGCACGGCCGCGGCAGGCGTCGCAGGCCGCGACCTCAATCGCGAGCTGGCGAACCTACGCCGCGCATCGACATCCGAGGCTCGCGAGTACGCTGAGCGGATGTTCCCGGCCGGCAGCGTTGGCGATGCGGTCGATCAGTACGCGAAGCAGCTTGACGAGATGTCGCAGACGGTGCGAGCAGCCTACGGCGCCGCAGGCAACTTGCAGGGCATCCCGGCGAGTCGCATCAAGGCTGCTACCGCCAAGGTAGCCATCGAGATCGGAGACGAGGGCAAGCGGCTGTTTCCGCAGGACTTGCTGCGCGTCATCTCGCGCTACGGCGACACCGTTGACCTCAAGACGGTCGAGCGCCTGTCGCAGCGCCTAAACTCCGACTACCGCAAGCTGATCGCGCAGCCCGGCACACAGCGAGAGCGCGAGCTGCTGTCGTGGGTGAAGGAGGCGGCGGACTCGACACTAGACGAGGTGGCAGCGCTTGGCGGCGCGGATGACATCGTGGCGCTCCAGCGGGCGCGTGCTGCGGCGAAGGTCAAGGGCAAGCTCTTCGACCCGGACGATCCGCTCAACATCGTATTTGGTGGCAAGGCGACACGCGAAGGGCGGGTGCTGCTCGAGGACCTGTCGAAGCCGTTCCGCGCATTCCTCAACAACTCTCCGCGCGCCTCAAATTCTCTCAATCGGCTACGGCTCACGCTCGGCGACAACCCGACCGCGTGGGCCGGCGTGCAGCGGCTCATGCGAGACGAGATTTTCGGCGCAGACTTCGAGCGGATCTTCGCGAAGAACCGTCTCGACCCGCGAGGCATCGACGCCGCGACGAAGGCGCTGCGCCGGCACGCGCGCGCGTTCGATGTGGTCTACGGCGAAGGCGCATCCGAGAACGCAAAGATCATGCTCGAACGCATGCACCAGCTCACGCGCGGCAACGCAGGCACGATGGCGATGGCTGCGCCAACCGGCATGAACCTCGCGGACCCGACCGAGCAGGCATCGGCGGCGATGGCGTTCTTGTCAGGAGACAGAACCGCAGCGCTCACGCGCATGTTCCGCGCCGCCACCGGGCGCTCGGCCAAGACGCTGGCCGAGGCGCAGGTGCTGTTCGCTCACGCGCTGGCAGACCCCGAGATCGCGAAGGGATACCTCGAGGCGCTGCCGGCCGACGCCGTGCCCATCTGGCAGCAGCGCGCGCGCTCCGCGCTCGCGAATTCCTACCGCTCGTCGCTGTCGAGCTTCATGGGAAGCAGCGAGTAAAGCGCCAGCACCCAGCTCGCGCCGTTCCTTTTCCAACGCATCGACCCGACACGCGGTCGAACAGGGAGACGTGTATGCGCCTCTTGGCTTTGCTCTCACTGCTGCTGCTGGCGTCGCTGCCGGCGTCGGCATCGAACGGATCGTGGGACTGCAAGGACACGTTCTGCTCGATCACGTTCGACACGGCCGGCGCGCTGCCGGCTCGCGGCCCGCTCGGGTGCAGCGCTGCGGTCACGACGACGGGCACCGCGTACCAGGTCGATGCGTACCGCGACAGCGGGCTGACGCGGACGTGGCGGCTGCCGAACGAAGCGGGCGCGTATGGCGACGTGCAGCTCACGCAGACCAACTACTACGCCGACGCGACGACGGCCCCGATGCTCTACTTCAACGTGGTGAGCGGGTCCGGCGTGCTGCGCGTGGACTACGGGAAGTGCCGCTGATGTGGACACTAATGCGCCGCACACTCGCGCTCGTTCTCTTCGTGCTCGGTTTCGCGCTGCCGTCGTGGGGTGAGACGTGCAACGACTCGGCAGACTCGATCTGGTCCGTGGTGACGGCCGGAACGTGGACCGGCTGCACCGCCAGCGCGGACGACGACTTCATCATCGACTCGCACGATGTCGTCGTGACTGGAGACATCATCATCAACGCTGGCGGCTCGATCACGGTGCGTGGCACCGGGTCGCTCACCATCGTCGGCGACATCCTCGTGGAGTACGGAGACTCACTCACAGTCGATGCCGCAGGAGCCAGCTTCACCGCGAACGGAACTAACACGTTCACCTGCCCGGTGACAGCACACCCCGACCTCGGTGCCAGCGTGGACGAGGATGGAGGCGGCACGGATACCGCACTCACCGCCAATGGCATGTCGCTTCAGTTCGGGCTCGACTGCGATTTCGGTCTGACGGCGGTAGGGGACTGGATTCGCGTCAAGCACCCGTTCGAGGAGCACAACTGGGACGCCGGGCACGATCTGTCGAAGGTGCCCGTCCACGTCGGCCCCGGGCGCCCGGCGCATGGCTACTTCCGACCAGAGCCCGCGGCCGGGAAGTGGTATCGCATCGACTCGATCAACAACACCACGAAGGTCATCACGGTCAATCTCGACTACGGGCTGGAGGCCAATGCGGGCGGGACGATCTACACCGCAGGCGCCAGCGCGCCCTACGCTGGCACCCGTACATGGCCGATCACGACGCCCGTGGACGTGACCACCGTTCCGGTCGTCTACGCGCTGAACCGTTCCAGCCGATCGACGCGGCTCACCGGGCTCGGTGCGCTCACCGCGCAGGACGAGGACTTCGGCGCGCGCGTGTTCCACTTCACGGAGGCTGGAGGCGGGGACTGCGCCGGGAACCGCTACAAGATCCGCCGCACGAACAACAACGGAGCGACGGACGACATCGTAGTGGACGGCGACCTGACCGGGTGCGTGGTCGGAACCTACGAGATCAGCGACGGCGTGGGCCGCGGCACGGTCATTCAGGGCTGGAAGCCGGTCATCCTGAGCGGCGACCACGATACCGATTTCATCGGCGAGGGCTACGTCGAGTATCTGGCTGGCACCATCAAGCAGAAGGGCGTGATCTACGCCTACACGGGCTGGCACTCCGGCGCGGTCGGTCACAGTCCCACCATCAGCGCAACGCACAGCATCCTCGTGGCAGAGGCGTCGAGCGGCGTCGAGCCGACCGGCAGCATCGACACGTTCGCGGTGCTCTGGAGCGAGTGCTTCATCGGCGGCACGAACGGAACGCTCGTCTCGTCTAGCAACACGCTGAACAACGCGGCCGAGCGATTCGCTGGCTCCATCGTGGATGGCGACCTCAAGTTCCGCCACGGCTACATCGCGGACTCGCGGCCGGGCGGGGCTGGCGCTTGTCAAGGCCGTCTGATCGACGAGTCCAGCGCGCAGGACGAGTTCATCCGGTTGGAGCGCAACTCGGACACCGGCTACGCGGCCAACTTCGGAGTCGCGACTGGCGCTGCCTTTGCGACCAAGACCACGCGAGCGCAGCTCGACATCGCGGAGATCATCGCCTACGAGCACATCAACGGCAGCAGCTCAGGCGAAACCGGCATCGATCTCCGCGTGCAGGCTGTCGATGCCGACGGAACGGCCGGCAACGGCAATCACCAGTATCTCAGCTACGCCGAGGCTGGATGGTTGAATGCGGTGGATCTCGTTTCGATCGGGCAGCGCAATCCGCCGAACATCTACGGACTCGGATTCAGCGTGGACGGGCTGGTTACCAGCTCGGTGCTAGGCGCTGGAAGCACTCTCAAGATCGCTGTGTTCGCGAACAGTATCAGCACGGATGTCTCCCTCACGAATGCGACACGGTACAAGCCGCGCGTCGTCAACTTCGACGCCGGCCTGCTGGGAGAATCTGTCGGGGCCACCACCAACGCCTACATGCAGGGGGCGTGGTCGAATGGGTGGGTCTGGGGAATCACCGAGAGCGGCAGCGACGATCCGCGAATCTCGTTCACTTCGGAGATTCGTGGAGTCGTAGCCGACGTGAACAATTCGGCAGGGAACGGCTCTCGCGTGTTCGATGGACCGGCGGCCTCTGGCGCGGCAGGACTCGACTCGGCGTCGTTCATCATCGAGGACACGATCGTGGTCGCGCGGGACGACTTCAACACGGGGCATCTCTCGTACCAGTGGGAGCGTCTGGACGACCTGTTCCGTGCTGTTCGAGTGGTGTTCTTCGGATCCTGGGCCGGAGGCCCGCCGAAGATGCAGAGCAACGACCTGCACTGCCTCAACGGCACCGGCACTTGCAACCTCGCCAGCTCGCTCACCACCAAGGTCGAGATCGACGGGCTCTGCTTCATCGAGGACGAGACGCCTAGCGCGAACCAGGTACTCAGCTACGGGCACGACGCGACTCCACCGACAGGCTCCTACGTCCGCAACGTCTACATGGCGACGCAGGTTGCGAACACCACGACTGCGTTCGGATCGCTCGACGACGGCAGCAACCACGTCATCGGCGGCATCGGTCGCACTGGCGATCAGCCCTACCGGCTGACCGACTTCCTGCTGCGCGACAACACGCCGGAAGGCATCGAGCACTGCTTCGCGAAGTATCTCGGGCCGCAGCGGCGCTCGAACGTGTTCGTCATGTTGAGCGACAGCCTCAACGGACGCCCGGAGATGTACACCAGTGCGCCGTGGTTCACGTTCAAGGATGCCACTGGACTCGGAGTGCGGAAGTAGCCCCATGCGCGCCGCGCTCTGGCTCGTCGTCGCAGGGCTGTTCCTCGTCGGCATCCTCGCGCTGTTCGCAGTCGTCGGCTCGCGCATCGGGGCGGGCGCATGATGGGCGAGGCTGGCGTCGTGCTCCAGTGGGGCTCGCTGGCGACGGTGCTCGGGCTCGCCATGTACGTCGGCCGCAAGGCGCAGCAGATCGAGATGGGGATCGAGCGGTTGAGCAGCATCGCCAAGGTCGTAGACGAGCACTGCGCGCGGCTTGCCGCAATCGAAGCGCGGCTCGAGGAGCGACGCCTGCATGACGCTTGACGCCAAGACCATCGCCGCGGTCGTCTCGACCTGCCTCGCGCTGCTCGGAGGCGCGGGTGGCGCAGTCAGCTACACGGGCTGGAACGAGGAGGCTGGCAAGTTCGAGCGCGCCGCCGCCAAGTACCGGGCCGCGAAGGATCTCGGCCGCGCCTGCATGGGCGACGAGGCATTCGACGCCGAGTGGGCCGACGTGCTCGCGGACCTGCGCGAAGCGGAGGGGCGGGAGTGAAGAGTTCGCGGCGAAGTCTTAACAGCGCGTCGCGCTATTCAGAGATGCTGCGGTGAGCGTGGACGCCTTCGACCGCGCGCTGGCCTTCACGCTCCAGTGGGAGGGCGGCACGGTCGATCACCCCTCCGACCCGGGCGGGCGCACGCACAAGGGCATCTCGGCCCGGGCGCACCCGGATGCGTGGGCCGATGGCGTCGTGACCGATGCCGAGGTCCACCGGATCTACCGCGAGAGCTACTGGACGCCGCTCTCCTGCGACGTGATCCAGTGGCCGCTCTCGCTCGTGCTGTTCGACTTCGGCGTCCACAGCGGCGCGATGACGGCCGCGCGCGCTCTCCAGCGCCTCACGGGCGCCCCGATCGACGGGCACGTCGGCCGAAAGACGCTCGACGCGATCGACGGGGCCTATTCGGCCCGGGGCCTCGCGCTGCTGCTGTGCGATGCGCGCATGGCGTTTCTGGAGGCGCTGGTCGCGTCGCGTCCGGCCTCGCGCGTGTTCGCGCGCGGGTGGCGGCGGCGGGTCGCGGACCTCGCGCGTGCGGTGATCGCGGAGACGTAGACGGCCCGTGCGCTCCTCGCCGCGCTGCTGCTCCTCCCGGCAGTCGCGGCAGGGGAGCCCTACGTCGTGCTGCGCGGCGACGCCGCGTGGTGGCGCGACACCAGCAACGGCGACGAGGTGGAGACGGGCACCGAGCCGGGCGCGGGCGGCGCGCTGGCGGCCGGGTGGACGTTCGGCGCGCTCGACGCCGAGCTCGAAGCCGGCGCGCGCTGGCACCCGCTGCATGGCCGCAACCGCGGCGACTCGCACCGCACCGCGGACGGCCGCGAGCTGATCCTGTCCACCCTCACGGCCGGGCTCTACCCGCGACTGCACCTCGCGGACGGGCTCGCGCTGCGAGCGGGGGGAGGCGCCGGCGTCGGCTGGCTTCGCGCGCTCGGTGACGACGCGGCTGCGCCGTGCGCGTCGGCTGGCGCCGGCGTCCTGCTCGCGGAGCACGTCGAGATCGGCTGGCGCTGGACCTGGTGCGCGCCGGCTCGGGTGGACGGTTACGAGGCCGACTACGAGGCGCACAGCGTCGTCGTCGGCTGGAGGTGGTGATGCGCTTCGTCCTCGCGCTCCTGCTGCTCGCGGCGCCCGCGTCCGCCGCCGACTGCCTGCACCCCTGGGACGCCGCCCGGTTCGCCGCCACGCCTGCGAGCGGACAGGTCGCGGTCTACCAGTGGCGCGTCAACGGCTCGATCGCGCAGACGACGACGGAGCCGCGCACCGCGATCCCGTGCCCGGCCGGCGACGTGCGCGTGCGGGCGCTCGACGCGGCGGGCAACGCGGGCCCGTGGAGCACGCCCTACCCGGACCGGGTGCAGTGCATGGGGCTCGTCCCGGGCGAGGGGCTGTGGTCGTCGCAGTTCGCGGCGTGGGACGAGGGCTTCCTCGCCGGCTGGCTGGTGTGTCGCTGAAGGCGCCCGCTGTCTCCGTCTCTCGCTGCCGCGACTGCATCGAGCAGCGCAGGCTTGGGCTCGCTGTCCGCTGCTGGCGTCACCACGCATGGATCGCGTACATGCGGCGCCATCGCCGACGCCCGCGCGTGCTGCGCCGCCGCGGCCCGCAGGAGCGGCGCCGGACAGTGCCCTACATGCCCGACTGGATCGCATTCCCCGGCTCCGCGCTCTACGCGCGACGCTGGGGATAGGAGGACACATGCTCAACAAGCCGATCTACAAGTCGATGACCGTCTGGGGGCTCGTGCTGTTCGCAGGCGCGGCCCCGATGCTCGACGCGGCGTGCCAGACGGGCGCGCTCGGCGCCGAGAGCTGCGCCGCGTTCGCGGTGTGGCTGGAGAAGGCCGGGGCCGTGCTGACGGCGCTCGGGATCCGGCGGGCCGTGGTGTGAGGCTGATCATCAACGGCCGCCACTGCGAGTTCGATGGCGAGACGATCTCCTATGAGGAAGCCGTCAGGATTTCAGGAGCAGTCGGACAGCCGACCGTCACCTACTCGGTGCCGGGGACCCGCTACGGAGGCGAGTTGCAGCCCGGAGAAAGCGCGCGCGTTCTAGATGGGATGGTGCTCAATGCCGCAGACACCTCGCGCGCGTAGGGCGCTCTTCCTGCTCTCCGCGTTCCTCGCGCTGCCAGGCACCGGCTGCGCCGTCGCCGGCCCCATCCCGATGGCCATTGGCCAGGCCGAGACGATCGTCTGCGAGGGTTCGTCCCGCTACACCGACGCCGGGCTCACCTGCGAGGGCGAGCTGCGCTGGGTCACGGGCGGGCCGATCAGCAGCGGGCTGGCGGGTGCGATCGGCGGGGTGCGCGACACAGCGCTGCGGGCGGCGGGCGCGGCGGTGGGCGTGCCGGTGGCGCCGTAGATGCCGACCGCGCGCCTGTTGACGCCGCCCCCGACCGTGCGCTTCGACGGCCAGACCGGGCTGCGCGTGCTCGCGGATACCGTCGGCGTCGATCTCGGCCGGCATGTGCTCGAGCTCGGGGACGCTCCCGGGGTCGAGCACGTCGCATCGGCGACGCGGATCTACGTCCCGGGCGGCTTCGTGTACGACGGGGCTAGCATCCCGTCGCTGGCGCTGCCGATCATGGGAGCGCGCGAGCTGTACGAGGTCGCGGGGCTCGTCCACGATGCGCTGTACCGCTGGCAGGTGCCGCGCGGTCCCGCGGATCTCGTGTTCTGGATCGTCGCGCGCAGCGGATCGCGGCACGTCACCGCGACGCGCGCGTGGCTCGGGTGGGCTGCTTTGCGAGCGGGGGGATGGGTCGCGTACCGGAGGCACGGGGGCTAGGCCCGCCCCTCCCTCAGCGCGCGGGCGCGGTCCACCGCAGCGTCGATCTCGTCGTCGCGCCTCATCGTCGCCACAGCATCCCGCAGCGCACGCAGCTCGCGGAGTTCGCGGATCAGGGCGAGCATCGGAGCAGCTTGAACCGTCAGTCGCAGTTGCCCGGGGCGACTCAAGCGAGCCTCCAGCCGGTCGAGGTCGATGGGGTCATTCGGCATCACTCACCTCCAGCGCCAGTAGCGCATCCAGCTCGGGGCCGGCACCGACGGCACGGAGGGCGGCGTAGGTGATGGCGCGCGGTAGCGACTTGTCGGTGTGCCTTCCATTTGGTGCCAACCGCATCCACACCTGCACGAAGTGCGCTCCGTCAACTTGACGGCAAATATCCAGCGGCCACTCCGGGTGCGCCTCCAGCAGCGCGAAGGCATCGGAGATGGAGGTGAGCGGCGCCCACGGGTGCCCATCCCAAGGGCGAATCTGCTCGGTGTGGTCACGGATATACCCGATGTGGTCGCGCTTCCACCCGAGCACCCGTTCCGCAGCCAGCGCCTCGATCCTGCGGTCGCGTTCCATCGCGGTGATGTGGTCACTCACCTTCGCGGCTCCCTTCGCGCTCGCGGGCTGCGCGGCACAGTCGCTCGACGGCGGACATCTTCGCATCGAACGGCAGCGCATCATCGGTGCCAGACCACTCAGCTAGCCGCACCTCGGTGTACTCCAACACACCAGCCAGCCGCTCCCGGTCGGCCTCCAGCTCGCGGAGGAGGTCGTAGATGATGCGACGGCGCTCCCGTTCTTTGACAAACACGCCGTAGATCCAGTCCTCGAACGCCTCGAACGACGACAGGTCGGG
>CAZRFC010000026.1:18146-20703 GCA_964598975.1 uncultured Mycobacterium sp.
CGGGTCGGTCACTCATCGGTGGGCTCCGTGATGGCGGCGAGCACTCGCTCGTCGAAGTCAGCTCCCGGTGGCATGCCGTAGTGCGCTCGCACTGCCCGCACGACGGCGAGATCGCGGGCGTGGATAGCTGCGACTGAACACCGTGATGCATCAGCAGCGCCATCGCCCCAATGGAATACGCTGCGCCATTCTTTTTCGATGCGTTTAGCCAACGACTGCGCGCTCTCGATTCGCTCAGCCATCAAAATGTCCCCGCTTCGTAGATGTGTGTCCCGGTGTCGTCATAGACGTGCATCTTCAGCATGGTGCCGCCATTTGCCTTTGCATAGCTGACGGCCTCGGCTTCTGTAGCGAAGTCTCCAGCGTGCCAATCGGTGCCGTCGAAGGTATCCACACCGACCACTCGGAACTTGCCTTTGGGGGCTTTGGGAGAGAATCCATCGAAAGGTGTCACGACTGCTCCTCGGCCCGCACGCGGGCGATCAGGTCCACGAAGCTCACGGGACGCGGGCGCTTCGTCATGCCTTCGCGGAACGCAGCCTCGGCCACCCGCAGCAGCAGGGCCTCGTGTCGCTAGCGGCAGTGAGCGCAGCCACGCGCGCGTACTTCTCCTCGGTGCTGTGCCCATCCCACGGCTTCGTGTACGGCGGCAGGTCTGCGAACAGGTACGCCTGCGAGTCGTGGTAGTGCCAGCTCACTTGTCCTGTCGGCAGGTCGATGTACACGCACCCGTGCCAGTCCTCGCTCCAGCCTTCGATAGCCGTGCGAGCCGTGCCGCTCGGAAAGCACTTGGCGAGAGCAGCAACGACTCGGTTGCGTTCGAGATACGCGCCGTTCTTCTCGGCCTCGCTGCGCGCGAGCTGGGCGCGGAGATTCTCCAGCCCCGCACCCGCAACCTCACGGACTCGTTTCAACTCGGCGGCCCATCGCGTTTCGGCATCGCGCGACCGAGCGACCTCAGCCTCGGCCCGCTCGGCGCGCTCGCGTAGCTCAGCGTGCTCTGCGACGTTGCAGAGCCCGTACTTCGCGAGGAACTCCGCTGTCCGTTGCGGGTTCATCAGCGGTGACTCGGCCTCGATGGCGCGCTCCTGCCAACGGTCCCGCTCCGCGGCCAGGGCGACGATCGCGTCTCGCCACTCGCAGCGGTTACACCGCGCAGGTGTCACCTCGGGATCGCAGTAGCACTCATCGTCCAGCCATTCAGCCAGCTCCCGCAGCACCGGCGGGAGGGTGGGTGCGACCGGCTGGCCGCACGCCTCCTCCAGCGTGCGCGGACCTGGATCAGCTCCCTGCACGATCAGCTTCTCACGGTCGAGTTCGAGCGCATCGAGGTCGATATCGTCGCTCACGGCTTCTCCTTCGACTGCGGCAGCGCGGCGCGGATTCGCTGGTACACCTCACCAATACGCAGCGTGAGCCCGAGATGGTCAGCGTTCCAGTCGTAGCCCGGCGCGTGTTGTTCAACGAATGAGAGAACTTCGTGAGCACGCCAAGCCGCCTCACACATCTCGCGGAAGCCCAGCACGCGGTCGATGGCGGCGGCTCTCACTAAGTACCGCGGCCCAGAAACGAACTTGTCGTCGTGGTAACAAGCGCGGCCGGCTTCCTGCAGCACGGCGTCGATGGGGTTGGTCATCGCGTAATCCACTCTGCAATCGTCGCACCGACTACTGCCGATGCCCAGCCAATCCAGAACGAACGCACTTCGATGGTCACTTGACGGCCTCCCTCACGATGGCGTCGAGGTCGAGGGCACGGAGTGCTTCCGCCACCGGCCTTGTCCACACCCGTGAGACTTCCAGATGCCGCGCTCTATCCGTGTCGGTGGTTTTCCTATGCGCGTAGTAGTTGAAGCCGTCGGCGCACTCGACCGCAGCCGCCCTCACCGCCTCCGCGACTCGGCGCAGGTCGGCGGCGGTGTAGCGTGCGTCGTCGTCAGCAGTCGCCGTGGCGAAGTCGTCGCACATGCAGCCGTAAGGACAGAGCGCGGCGTGCTCCGGGTGCTTGCAGGCATCACACACGCGAACACCAGAGAGAAGGTCACTCACGGCCTAGCACCTCCCGGGCGCGGTCTACCCACGGCGAGTAGATGCCCATTTCGTCCCAGCCTTCGCACTGTGCCAGCCCCTCCACCACCGGCAGCAGCGCCTCCAGGGCGTCGGCGGCGCGCCAAGCCGTGCTGTCCCTGCGGTGATATCGGCGCAGTTCGCCCACCAGCGCGCGGATCTCGTCGGCGGTCATCGGGGGACACCTCGCGGACGGTTGTCGCGCGCGTAACTGCGCGATATTGCTAGGCGCGACGGCGGTTCAAATCCGCCCGGCGCCTCCATTCGCATAACGAAATCGCGCACTTGAAAAGTCCCGCGGGAACCGTTGCCAGTCTGCGGACGGTCGCTCACCGCTTCACCACCCCCACCAGCGCCCCGGCCCCGAGCTTCCGGTAGCGCCGCGTTGTCCTCGGGTCGCTGTGGCCCATGAACTCGGTCAGCCGCAGCAGGTCGAGCGTCACGTCGGCTGCGGCCCACGTCGCGAAGGCGTGCCGCATCGCCTCGTTCTC
>CAZRFC010000027.1:0-20171 GCA_964598975.1 uncultured Mycobacterium sp.
TTCGACGGCCGTGGCCTGTGTGACGAGCTTCATCCGCTGGCGGGTCAGCGAGGTCCCCCCGATGTAATCACCGACGCCGAGTTCGCCGAGCGGCAGCTGCCTTCCCCCCTCTGCCTGGACGACCATGCCCAGTTTCCCCTCGGTGATGAAGCCCATTGCCTCCGGAACGCTGTTGGCGGGTTGAATGACCTCGCCCTCGGCGAACAGCAGCCGACGGGCGCCGACCGACATGATCGCCAGCGCATCCGGGCCCAGGCCCAATGTGGATGCGATGTTCTGCAGGTGGGCTTCGACGTAGGTGCGGTTGGCCTTCACGCCCAGTTTCCCGTTGTCCAGGTGAACGCCGGCGCGCTGGGCCGCGTACCAGGCCCGGTGCAACAGAAGGGCACGGGCGCCGCCCTCGTCAGCCGGCGACGAGATCGGCACCGACACTTTGAACTTGCCCTCACCGAGGGCGACGACCTTCGCCGGCACCCCGACAAGCTTGTTGGGCAGCGCATCGGCCACGGCGCGCAGGGTGGCCGCGACGAGTCCGGGCGGGTCCTCGGCGGTGAAGGTCAGGGTGGCCGTCGAGACGTAGGCCGCACCGGTCGCACGGGTGAGGTTGGTGAAGGATCCGGTGGCGAGCATGGCGTTGGGCACGATCTGGATGCCGTTGCCGGTGTCGATGTGGATGGCTCGCCAGTTGACTTCGACGACCCGGCCCTTGGCGGCGGCCGTGTCGAGCCAGTCGCCGATCTTGAACGGCTGCTCGAACAGCAGCAGCAGACCTGAGATCACCGGGCCGACGGCACTCTGCACCGCCAGGCCGATGACCACGGAGGTCACCCCGACCGCGGTGATGAGACCGCCGATGTTGGCGCCCCACACCCACGACAACAGGATGCCGATACCGATGATGATCAGGATCAGCCGCCCGAGGTCGACGAAGATGCCGGGCAGGCGCTCACGCCAGCTCCCCGCCCTGGCCTCGCCGAACAGGGCGGCGTTGGCCCCGGACAGCAGCATCAGCATGATCAGGAAGCCGAATATTGTCGCGGTGATCTTCGACCAGGTGGCATCGACGTTGGCGTACTCGAGCTGATGGATCAGCAGATATACGGCGAACGCCGGGATCACCCAGTTACGCAGCAGCAGAACGGGTTTGGCGTAGGCGCTGCCGCGCCGGACCAGCACGGTGTGCACCTCGTGCAGGATGAGCAGCGCCGCGGGCAGTCCGACGACGACGATCAGAACCGGCCAGAACCAGGGCTGGCTGGTGAGGGCGCTCATACCGGCTGCCGGGTGGAGATATCGAGCCGCCATACCCGCTCGGTGCCCGATTCCCCGGTGATCGTTCCGGCCTCGCTGAACGGGTAGATGCCCACCACGGCGTCGTGCACCCGGTCGCTGACGAAGACGCCGGCCGATTTGGTGGCGGCATGAACCCGATGGGCCAGGTCGACAGCTTCACCCCACAGGGCGTAGATGGTGGACCGCTCGCCCACCAGCCCGCTGGTTACGGGGCCGCTGTCGATGCCCACCCGCACTGCCAGCTGGGCGCCGTGCTGGTCGTTGAAGCGCTGCACGATCTCAGTGAGTTCCTTAGCGAAGGCGATCGTCCGGCTGGCGTGGTCGACCCTGGGTACCACCAGCCCGCAGGTTGCCAGCAGCCCATTGTCCTGCATGCTGCGTACCTGCTCCACACCGTGTCGTTCGGCGCCGTCGTCGACCGCTCCGACCAGAGCGTTGAGCAGTGCCACGCTCTGCTCGGACGGCAGCGACCGGGAGAAGTCGTCGAAACCGAGCAGCTGTGCGTAGATCACCGAGACGTCGCGGTGCTGGGTACTGATGTTCTCCTCACCCTCCCGGTAGCGCCGCGCCACCGGTTCGGGCATCAGGCTGGTGAGTAGCTCGTCGTTCTCCTTGCGCTGAGCCTCGATCAGTTGCTGTTTGGTCTGCAGGCTGGCGCTCATGTCGTTGAACGCCGACGACAGTTCACCGAACTCGTCGCTGGAGGTCACCGGGACGGTGAAGCCGAGCTCCCCGCCACTGACCCTGCGCACCGCTTCGGCGAGTTTCTTGACCGGCCGGGTGAGGATCCGGGCGAACAGCAGGGACAGCAGGCAGACCACCAGGACGATCGCAGCGGTGGACAGGGCGACGTTGCGGGCGAACCGTGCCACCGGGGCCAGCGCCTCGGACTTGTTGATCTTGGCGATGACGGCCCAGTCCAGGCCGGGGATACCGAGCGGTTCGTAGGCGACCAGGGCTTCGGGTCCCAGATAGCTTTTGGCGGTCATCACCCCGGTTTCACCGGCGAAGGCCCTCTCGGCCGCCGGGCTGCGGACCGGTTGGAGCATCACGCTGTCGCCCACTTCGACCTCGCGTTTGGCGACCGCCTCGGGGGTTCCGTTGGCCACCGTGTCCCTGACGAACTTGTCCGGGTTCTCCAGCAGTTCGCGGGACACCGAGCGCATCAGTTTGTCCCGCCCGACCAGGTAGGTCTCCCCGGTCTTACCCAGCCCCTCCTCGACCCAGCCCCGGTCGCCGGTCATCACCGTGTTGATGCCCTCGGAGGACAGCTGCAGGGCCAGCACGCCGTGGATTCCGGCGCCGTCGCCGATCGGGGTGACCACCCAGGGGGTCGGAGCCCCGTAGGCCGGGGCGTAGTTCTCGAAGTCGGTGAAGATCACCTCGTCGACCGACGTCGCGCGCATGGCTCTGCGGTAGGCGTCGGCCAGATTGGTGGTGGTGAAGGGCGCATTAAGCACGTTGGCGCCCAGTTCGGCCCCCTTGTAGGCGGTGTAGACGATGTTGCCCTCGGTATCGAGCAGCAGGGCGTCGTCGAAGTTGAACCGTTCCACGAAGTCGGCGAAGAACGGCTGATAGCGGGCGTTGAGCTTGCTCCACTCGCTGGGATCACCGGCCGACATCATCTTGATGGCCGCGTCGAAGTCGCCTTTCGACGGCGCCGTGTACGCGGCCTGGAGGTAGGTCTGGGCGTTCGAGGTCGGCTTGTACAGTTCCGGATCGGCTTTGGTCCCGAGCCCCTTCTCGAGTTTGGGCCCGAACACCGCGCTGTAGTAGTCGCCGACGGCTTCGTTGGCGTTGGGCGGCAGCGGGGTCTTCTGCAACTCGGCGAACGCGACGGTGAAATCCTTCACCGCGTTGATCGTCGCGCTGGAGTGGGTCAGCACGGTGGCGGCATCGTTGATGCTCTCGTAGTAGCTGCTGATCTGCCGGTCCCGTGACTCGCGCAGTTGCACCAGGCGCTGGAACTCGGCCTGCCGCAGCGAGGTCGTGCCGGAAACATAGCCGAGCACCCCGGCGATCAGAACCGAGAGCACACTGACCACCAGCATCATGATCAGCAGCTTTGACTGGAAACCTAGCGAACGCAGGCGGCGCAGCTCGGGTAGTCGGACCACAGATGGCCTCACATTCGTTGATCTGCCGCGTCGGACGGCCGGATATTAACCCAGATCCGACCCTCGGACTGCCCGTACCATCAAGCCGATGACAGCCCCGGCGAGCGACACCCCGCTGTGGCTATTCGCCGACCAACTGGGCCCGACGGCCTACGGCGGGGAGCACGCGCACCGTCCGGTTCTGCTGATCGAGGCGGCCTCGGCCTTGCGCCGGCGGCGCTTTCACCGCCAGAAGCTGCACCTGATCCTCTCCGGCCTGCGGCACGCCGCGGCCGACCTGGGTGAGCGCGCCACCCTGATCAGCGCTGACAGTTACACCGAGGCACTGCGGAGCTACGGACGTCCGGTGCTGGTACACGAACCCACCTCGCACAGCGCGGAGCGGTTCGTACATCGGCTGCGCCGCGACGGATTGGTGGCCGACGTTCTGCCCAACCCGACGTTCGCGCTGTCCCGCTCGGAGTTCCAGCAGTGGGCCGGCGGCCGGAAAAGGTTCCGGATGGAGGACTTCTACCGGGAGCAGCGTCGCCGGTTCGCTGTGCTGATGGACGGGCCTGAGCCGGCGGGCGGCCGGTGGAACTTCGACGCCGACAACCGGGAGCCGCCACCGAAGGGGGCCCGGGTGCTCGACGTCGCGCCGCCGTACTGGCCCGTGGAGGATGACATCGACGACCGGGTTCGCCGGGACCTCGACGCGATGGCGCTCGACACCGTCGGCGTGGACGGTCCCCGGCTGTTCGCGGTGACGGCGACCGAAGCTCAGCAGGCCCTGCAGCACTTCATCGCCCACCGCCTCGGGGTGTTCGGCCGCTACGAGGACGCCATGCTCAGTGAGGACTGGGCCATGTCCCATTCCCTGCTCTCGGTGCCGCTCAACCTCGGGGTGCTCCACCCGCTGGACGCAGTACACGCCGCCGAGCAGGCGTACCGGGAGGGCTCGGCCCCACTGGCCGCCGTTGAGGGGTTCATCCGCCAGATCCTGGGCTGGCGGGAGTACATGTGGCAGCTCTATTGGCATTTCGGCCCGGAATACCTGGACGGCAACCACCTGGGTGCGCATACCGCGCTGCCGGACTGGTGGACCGATCTGGACGCCGACGCGGTCGGTGCCGAATGCCTGCACCAGGCCTTGGCCGGCGTCCGTGACCGCGGCTGGGCGCACCACATCCAGCGGCTGATGGTGCTGGGCAACCACGCCCTTCAGCGGGGCTATCAGCCGCGCGCGCTCTCGGACTGGTTCGCCACCGCATTCGTCGACGGTTTCGCCTGGGTGATGCCCACCAACGTCATCGGGATGAGCCAGCACGCCGACGGCGGGAAAGTGGCAACCAAGCCCTACACCTCCGGTGGCGCGTACATCAGCAAGATGAGCGACCACTGCAAGAACTGCCGGTTCGACCCGAAGAAGCGACTGGGCGAGGATGCCTGCCCGTTCACCGCCGGCTACTGGGCCTTCACCCACCGCCACGCCGACCTGCTGGCGGCGAACATGCGGACCGCCCGGGCCGTGTCGTCGATGAAACGCCTCACCGATCTGGACGCGGTGTTGGAGCAGGAACGCCATCGAGGGGCCTTCTGAGACCTCGGGGGTGAAACGTCGAAGGGGTTCGTGGCGATACACCGTGAGCTATGTTCGAACCAGTAAAGGAAGGTTTCGACGTGCGAAAACTCATGCTCGTAGCCGGCGGCGCGGCCGCGGCGGCGCTGGCTCTGGGCTTGGGTTCGGGCTCGGTGCAGGCCTCCCCTGGCGACACCAACACGACCCTCAACGTGGTCGGCGAACCCTATGCCAGGGCGGTGGCGATCTTGCGCGCCCAGGGGGTCAGGGCCAGCTTCGGCGGCGCGGTCGGCAGCGACGTCCCGCAGGCACAGTGCATCGTGAGTAGTCAGAAGGTGCTCACCGCTTCCCGCAAGATCCAGTTGAACCTCGACTGCACCGCCGAGGCCCAGCCGCAGGCGCCGTCGGGCGCGACCACCCCCGGAACCGCCGGGCAGTCCACTTCAGGGGCGCCGGCGGCCGACACCGCCCGACCCACCCCGGGTGCCCCCGGCGTGGTGACGGTCGCACCGAAACCGGTCGGCTGAACTCAGCTGAAGTTCTCCGTGCCTCCCCGGTAGCTGGGGTGGCCCGGCTAAACTCGTGGCCATGCTGCGGCCTCGCCGTTTCACCCGGGAGATCGATCCGGGTCCGGTCCAGATTCAGGCTCGTAACGTCGAATTCGACGCGTCAGGTTCTCCGCTGCACTGGATTCCCGGGCATCCGGTGGCCTCGCACATGGTGAGCCTGCTCAACGTGGTGCTGCCGGCCGCTGAACGTTGGTTCGTCACCACCTACAACGAGGCGCTTCCGTTCGTCAAAGACAAGCGACTTGCCGAGGACATGCGCGGCTTCATCGGCCAGGAGGCGGTTCACGCCGACACCCATGAGCGGATGCTGCACCAGTTCATGGAGGCCCGCGGGGTCAATCCCGCGCCGATACTCACCCAGGTGGAGTACATCGTCGGCAAGGTGCTGGCTCCGAGCACATCGGCCGATCCGAAGCGCCGCTACAACCAGCTCTGCGACCGGCTGTGGTTGATCGCCGGGATAGAGCACTACACCGCCGTGCTGGGCGATTTCGCGCTTAACTGTGCCTGGGACGATTACGACGCCGACCCGACGATGGTGGATCTTTTCCGCTGGCACGGCAGCGAGGAGGTCGAGCACCGCTGCGTCGCCCATGACGTCGCCACCTATTTCCACGACAGCTATCCGGCCCGCATCCGGGCCATGGTGCTGGCGATGGCGTTACTGGCGTCGTTCTTCGAGCGCAGCCTCTGGTATCTGTGCCGGACCGACCCCGAGGTCGATCTGAACTGGTTCCAAATGCAGCGCATGCGGATCGGTGACTCGAAGCGCAATCTGCTGCCGGCCTACCGCACCCTGTTCGGCAGCAACACGCTGGCCTACTTCCGCAGGAACTATTCGCCGCTGGACGTCGGTTCGACTGCTCAGGCCGTTGCCTACCTGGCCACGTCGCCGGCTGCGCGTGCCGCCCACCTGTGATGGTGCTGCAACGGCTTCGTTCGGCACCCGCCCCGTTCCTGGGTCTGGCCGACGCGGCGATCACCGGTTTCTGGGCGGCCACCGGGTGGCGCCGCCCCACCCTGCCGGTCGAACGTAACCGCGCGCTGACTCTCAGGGTCATCGACAGACGGGTCGTCGCACGCGACGAGAACGTCGTCGCCCTCACCCTCGGTTCTTCGGACCGAACCACGCTCCCGCCGTGGTACCCCGGTGCCCATCTCGATATTCACCTACCAAGCGGTCGGGTCAGGCAGTATTCCCTGTGCGGTGACCCCTCGATCCGCACGGAGTACCGAATTGCGGTGCGCCGCATACCGGATGGCGGCGGCGGGTCGATCGAGGTTCATGACAGGCTGCCGGTGGGCTCGACGGTCACCACCAGTGGGCCACGCAACGCCTTCCCCCTCAGCGTGCCCGGCTACGGGTCACCCACCAGACGACTGAGGTTCATCGCGGGCGGCATCGGCATCACCCCCATCCTGCCGATGCTGGGCATGGCAGAGCGGCTCGGCGTGGACTGGTCGATGATCTATGTGGGACGGAGCGCGGACAGCATTCCCTTCATCGGGGAGTTGCAACGTTTCGGGGAACGCGTCACGGTGCGCACCGACGACGTGGACGGAATTCCTACCGCTGAAGACCTGCTCGGCGAATGCCCCTCCGGCACAACCGTATACGCATGTGGGCCGGCCGACATGCTGAGCGTGGTGCGCAAGCGGCTGATTGGGCGCGACGACGTCGAACTGCACTTCGAGCGCTTCGCCGCCGCCCCGGTGGTCGATGGCGCACCCTTCACCGCCGTGGCGCGGTCCAGTCAGGCCGAAGTCCGGGTGGCCGCCGACGAGACCCTGCTTGCGGCACTGCAGCGCGCCGGACTCAATCCGCCGTACTCGTGCCAGCAGGGGTTCTGCGGCACCTGCCGAACCCGCGTACTCAACGGTGTTGTGCAACATCGCGATACGCTGCTCACCGCCCCGGAGCGGGACAGCGGAGTGATGCTCATCTGTATCTCGCGGGCCGCCAACGGGGAACGCCTGACGCTGGATCTGTAGCGCTTTCGAACGCGTTCAGGCGTCCCACGCCGAGGCCACCTGGGTGGCGACGTCGATAACCTTGGCCTGTTGGGCGGCGGGGCTGTCGATCTCCTCTGCCACATAGGCGGCGACGAAGCGACGAATCTCCCCGTCCACCCCTCCGATGATCCGCACGATCTCTCCGCGAAGTGACTTCGACGTCACGTGAACCGCGATGTCCGAAGGCCGCGGCTTGGCGATATCGATGACGATCAGCAGCGGTTCGGCCGCTCGGGCGGTGGCCCGCAAGGCGATGTCGCCGTCCACCATGAAGCGCTGTTTGTCCAGCCGCAAGTCCACGATCAGCTCGATGAGCAGCGGGATACGCACCGCGAAGGTGATGGTGTCGCCCAGGCTGCGCCGAACGTGGGGCGCCTGGATCTGGACACGTGCGGTGACCTTGGCAAGCCCGGCCGGGCCTTGGGCCATCGGACCCATGGTGATTTCGCCGCCCGCGATGTCCCCGATCGCCGCAGCGACACGCTCCTCGGTAACGGCCTCTTCGAAGAACAGGCGACCGAACTCTTCGTAGGTGACGAAGTTGTGCGTGTGCATAGCGATTCACTGTCTCATGTCCGTGGTCGCCGGCAGAGCGCGGCACGGTAACAAATCACGCAGCCGTCATCCGTCTCCCCCCGTTTGGGTGCCGCGGCAGTTCGGGTACGCAAGCCATGGAGGGGGTTGAGCCACATGAAAGGAGGTTCACGAATGAGGGTGAACATGAAGAAGACCGCGGCGACCGCCGCGATGTGTCTGGGCCTGGGTGCTGCCGGCTTGGGCAGCGGCATCGGTCAGGCGGCACCGGGAGTGCCCGGACCGCCGATCCCCCCGATTCCGGCCCCGCCGATTCCCGGACTGCCGGCGATGCCGAACGTCCAGATCCCCAATGTCCCGATGGTCAACATCCCCGACGACCTGATGCGGTGGGAGGGACCCAATGTGAATCCGGCGTGGCTGCCGGGCATGCCGCCGGGGCAGAACCCGTTCGGTCCGCCGGGACAGGTGATGAAGATGGCGACGCTGCCACTGCCGGGCGGTGGCGTGTTGAACAACCCGTTCTTCAACATCCCGCCGGGCCAATGGGGCGCGGTGAACCTGAACCCGGTGGATCTGACCGTTCAACTTCCGGGCGGTGAGCTCGCCGAGCTCATCTGGGACACCGCCCAGAACGCGTGGGGGTATGTGGTGGACGGCGATTTCATCCGCTTCCCGATCCAGTTCCCGGCACCACCGGCCGAGGGCTAAGCGGAAACGTTTGGCGTTCCGGGGGAACCGGGTAGCCAATGACCCGAGGGCGGGGTGAACGTTCCTCATCCCGTTCCTCGCTCGTAATCGGTTGAGATGCAGAACGAAACACAGGAGATCACACCAAACATGGACATGACGGAAATTTTCAAGAGGGCTGCGGCCGGAACGGCGATGGCCGGAGCGCTCAGTTTCGGAATTCTCGGGGCCACCGGTGTCGCCGCAGCCAAGCCGGACAATCCGAATCCGCCCGGACCCGGCGTCTCCGGACCCGCCAATCCCGGCAACGGGAACGGGAATGCCAACGGCAACGGCAATGCCAACGGCAACAACGGCAACAACGGCAACGTCAATCGGAATGACACCGATGACGGCATCTGGGATGGCGGCAATATCAACCCGGCATGGCTGCCCGGTATGCCACCGGGGCAGAACCCGTTCGGCCCGCCCGGACAGGTCAAGCAGTCGCCGACGCTCACGTTGACCAACCCGATCGATCTGGGCGACGGGACGATCATCCCGATCGGCACCGTGCTGCCGAATCCGCTCCTCGGGGTGCCTCCCGGGCAGTGGGGCGAGGTGGACCTCGCCGACGTCCTGAACGAGGTTGACCCGACGACGCTGCTGTGGCTTCCACCGGATCTGGACCTGACGGCACCGCTGCCGCTGGTCTGGAATGTGGACACCCTGCAGTGGGGTGTGACGGTGAACGGTGAATTCGTGCCGTATCCCGTCCAGTTCCCGGCGCCGACAGTCGGATAACCGCACATGATTCACCCGATGGCCGCTCTCCCCGTGAGGCGGCCATCGGTTTGTGCGGAACCACTCGTCACAACTCCAGCATCACCGTGACCGGACCGTCGTTGACAAGTTCAACCTGCATGTGCGCGCCGAAGGCGCCGGTCGCCACCTCGGCCCCCAACCCCCGCAAGGCCGATGCGAAGGCATCCACCAGGGGCTCGGCCAACGGTGCCGGCGCGGCCGCGTTCCAAGACGGACGGCGCCCCTTGACCGTATTGGCATAGAGCGTGAATTGACTGACCACCAATATCGGTGCACCGACATCCGAGGCGGAGTGCTGTCCGTCGAGAATTCTTAATTGCCAGACCTTTTCCGCCATTCGCCGAGCCACGGACGGGTCATCGCCATGTGTGACGGCGACCAGTGCCACCAGTCCCTGGCCGTCGGGCTTGATAGCGCCGACCACGTGGCCGTCCACCGTCACCGAGGCAGCGGTGACACGTTGAAGCAGGACCCGCACGTCAGACCCGCAACACGACCGGGGCGACATCCTGTCCGTCACCGGTGCACGGGAAGTACCGACGCATGAACCCATACTGCCCGATGTGAGGGAGGACACGTCGGCAAAACTTATTCGACCTTCCCTGCAGCGTGGCGGAATGGCTCGTCGAGATAACGCTCACGACACGTAGACATAAAATCCACTGTTAAAAAGCAGATTTGCTGTATCGGATGGATATCAAGGTTCGTAACCTGTTGCCAAGAAACGGGATTCGCCTCAACCAGCAGGGCTACTCTGGTCAAAAGTGATGACCGGCACAGGTTTTGGGCGAATGACAAATCTGTTGTTAGCGTTTTTTACATGTTTGCTCTCGCGGCCTTGATGTCGCTTATTTCGCAGGTTTCGGGAACTCCCTACATTCCGGGTGGCGATACACCGGCCGGCACGGACTGCTCGGGGCTGGCGTCGTGGGTTGCCAACGTGGCGTCCGGCAGACCGGCCTTCGGCAGCAGATTCAATACCGGCAACATGGAGTCGGCACTGCTGGCTCGCGGCTTCCACTACGGCACGGCAGCCAACTCGGTGGTGATCGGCTGGAACGGCGGTCATGCCGCGGTGACACTGCCCGATGGCACCCCGGTGTCCAGTGGCGAAAGCGGCAGCGGTGTTCGCATCGGCGGCGGGGGCGCCTACCAGCCGCAGTTCACCCGGCATATGTATCTGCCTGTTGAGGCCCAGGAGATGAAGACCGATCCGGCCCCGAGCGCCGAGCCGGCGGCTCCGGCCCCGGCCGAGTTGCCGGGTCCGGCCGAACTGCCGGCCCCGGCCGAGGCGGTCCACGCCCCCGTGCCCGCTCCGGGGCCGGTCCCGGCGGCGGTGCAGCAAGCGTCGGTGATCGACCTCGCGGGGCAGGGGCCGCTGCCTGGTCCACCGCCGGCGGTCTAAGTCCCTCTGGCGCGGCGGCACACCCGCCCGGGATACTCGGATGCGAGGGGGGTTAGATGGAACCCGCACCCGACGAACCGCAGGTAGGAGCAGCCATGTCGATTGTCGAAGCTGACGGATCCACCCAGTTCCAGCGGGAAGTGGCCGATCTCCAGCAGTACTTCGACAGTCCCCGGTTCGCCGGCATCACCCGCCTGTACACCGCCCGTCAGGTTGCCGAACAGCGCGGCACGATCCCGGTGGACTACACCGTCGCACGGGAGACCTCCGCCGCCTTCTACGCCCGCCTGCGGGAGCTTTTCGGCCGGCGCAAGTCCATCACCACCTTCGGCCCGTACTCCCCCGGCCAGGCGGTGACCATGAAGCGCTGCGGCATCGAAGGCATCTATCTCGGCGGCTGGGCCACGTCGGCCAAAGGGTCAACCACCGAGGACCCCGGACCGGACTTGGCGAGCTACCCGCTGAGCCAGGTTCCCGATGAGGCGGCCGGCCTGGTGCGTGCCCTGCTGACCGCCGACCGCAACCAGCAGTATCTGCGCCTGCAGATGACCGAGGAACAGCGCGCCGCCACCCCCGCCGTCGACTACCGGCCATTCATCATCGCCGACGCCGACACGGGGCACGGCGGAGATCCGCACGTGCGCAACTTGATTCGTCGGTTCGTCGAAGCCGGAGTGACCGGATATCACATCGAGGATCAGCGACCGGGAACCAAGAAGTGCGGGCACCAGGGCGGCAAGGTGCTGGTGCCGTCCGACGAACAGATCAAGCGGCTCAACACTGCCCGATTCCAGCTGGACATCATGGGGGTGCCCGGCATCATCGTGGCGCGCACCGACGCCGAGGCGGCCAACCTGATCGACGGCCGGGCTGATGAGCGCGACCAGCCGTTCCTGCTCGGGGTCACCAACCTCGCCGTGCCCCCGTACAAGTCCTGCTTCCTGGCCATGCTGCGCCGCTTCCATGGCCAGGGCGTCACCGAACTCAACGGACATCTGCTCTACGCGCTGCCGGAGGGCGAATACGCCGTAGCCGACGCCTGGCTGGCCAGCCGCGGCATCACAAAGCTCGTCGACGAGGCTGCGGCGGCCTGGACCTCCAGCCGCGAGGGGTCGCTGGACGTTCTGTTCGACCGGGTGGAGTCGCAGTTCGTCGACGCCTGGCAGTCCGATGCCGGCCTGGACACCTACGGAAACGCGGTCGCCGAGGTGCTGCGTTTCAAGGACGCCGAGGGCGAAGCGCTGTCGATGAAGCCCGCCGACTGGGTTGAGTTCGCTCGGACCGCTTCGCTTTACGCCGCACGGCAGAAGGCTGCCGAACTCGGGGTGGACGCCCCTTGGGACTGCGAGCTGGCCAGGACGCCGGAGGGCTACTACCAGGTGCGTGGCGGGATTCCGTATGCCATTGCGAAATCGCTTGCGGCGGCGCCGTTCGCGGATCTGCTGTGGATGGAAACCAAGACCGCCGATCTTGCCGACGCCCGTGAGTTCGCCGAGGCCGTCCATGCGGTCTACCCGGACAAGATGCTCGCCTACAACCTCTCGCCCTCGTTCAACTGGGACACCACCGGGATGAGCGAGGACGAGATGCGCGCCTTCCCCGAGGAACTCGGCAAGATGGGGTTCGTCTTCAACTTCATGACCTACGGCGGCCACCAGGTCGACGGTGTGGCGGCCGAGGAGTTCGCCACTGCGCTGCGTCAGGACGGCATGTTGGCGCTGGCCCGGCTGCAGCGCAAGATGCGGCTGGTCGAATCCCCCTATCGCACACCGCAGACGCTGGTCGGCGGGCCACGCAGCGACGCGGCGCTGGCGGCCTCATCGGGTCGCACCGCGACCACCAAGTCGATGGGCAAGGGTTCGACCCAGGTTCAGCATCTGGTGCAGACCGAGGTTCCCAAGAAGCTCCTGGAGGACTGGCTGGCCTTGTGGAGCGAGTACTACAAACTGGGCGAGCGGTTGCGGGTTCAGTTGCGACCGCGTCGCGCCGGCTCGAACCTGCTCGAGCTGAGCATCTTCGGTGACAACGACGACGAGAAGCTGGCCGACGTTGTCTTCGATCCGATCACCGACCGGCAGGGCCGCAGCATCCTGACGGTCCGCGATCAGAACACCTACTCGGCCAAGATGCGGCAGAAGCGGCTCATGACGCTGGTTCACCTGTGGCTGGTGCACCGGTTCAAGGCCGATGCCGTCTACTACGTGACTCCCACCGAGGACAACAAGTACCAGACCGAGAAGATGCAGGCGCACGGGATTTTCAACAACGTCAACAAGGACGTCGGGGAGATCATCGTGGCCGACATCAACCAGGCCCGGATCGCCGAACTCCTCGACGCGGACCGCAAGGCGCTGCAGAAGCTGATCCGCAAAGAGGACTGAGACCGGTCAGCAACCGGCTAGGACTTCGGCCAGCGCCTTCTTCTCCTTGGCCGACAACCACAGTCCGTAGGCAGTCTTGACGTCGATCTGGCGTGCGACGAAATCGCAGCGGAATGCCTGGTTCGGCGGCAGCCAGGACGCCGCGTCGCGGAATGCCTTGTCGAAGTTCGCTTTTGGGCTGACCGCCAGCAGGTTGCGTGGGTCGTTGGCGAAGTCCAGCCGACGCTGCGGCTCCCAGGCCCGGGCCCCCTTGTACCAGGCATCGGCCAGCGCCACCACGTGATCTATTTCGACGGCATTGGAGGTCTGCGGGCCACGGACGAATCCGATCAGAGTTCCGGTGTAGGGATCGACCAGGGTGCCGCTCTGCGCGAAGCAGGTAAATGGCCGCACCACAAGGTCTTTGAGGTCGCGGCGCAGGATGTCGTCGCGGGTATTGCAGCCGTTGTGACCGAACTCGACGTTGACGTCATCGCTCCACGCCTCGCCGAACTGGGAACGCTGGAAGTCCGATGTGCGGTCCCACCCCCGCACCGGCAGATCCTTGAGTTGTTGGCGTGCGACGTCGTAGCGCGGCGTGGGTGCGCCGGCGGCCGCCGAAGCGGTGGCCGACGTGCTCGACGGCTCCGGAGCCCGCCAGGTCGGCGACGGCCCGGAAACCGGTCCGGCAGAGCGCTCCTGCCACAGCAGTACCCCGGCTACCGCGCCGACGATGAGCACCGCCAATAGTGCCGCCAGCCCGCGCCGCCGCCACCGCCTGCTCACTAGGGCGTGAAGGGAACAGGATCGACTGTGGTGTGCAGCGGCATATCGAGTGCGATGTCAGACATCCGGATGAAGCCGTAACTCCACGCATTGAAGTAGTTGAGCGACGAACTGGTGATCTGCAGGGTCAACGAATCGCCGGCCTCAGCGGTGTAGGCGATGTCCTCCATCGAGATGCTGACGGTACGTGTCTTGCCATCCAGCTTGACCGGGATCGGTGTGGTGATATTGCTGAGCACCAAGCCGGTGACGTTGTCGACCAATTGTGCGTACACCGCGCGGCTGGTGCCCAGACCGGAGTAGGTGAAGCTCAGCGTCGGGGCGCCGACGACCTGGTTTCCGGCCGGAACCGCGACTGCGGTGTTGACCGCATTCCAGGCCCTGCCCGCGTTGACGATGGAGAACGGCAGATCCTTGATCGGATACGGTCCCGAACCGCCGCCGGCCGGCCACAACCCGAGGAACCCGCCCTTGCCTGTCGCGGTGTACTCGCCCTGGTTGAACGACGGATCCCACGGCAGGTGGTCGGAGTTGTAGTACAGCCCCTTCTGGTCGAACCACTGGAACGTCTTGATCTTGTCGGTGGCCGGTGTCCCCGACTTGGCGACGTACTGGTCCATCCACATCAGGTTCTGAATCAGTCCGTACTGATCCTGCTCGACTGGCTTGTTCGGGATGTCGCAGTCGCCGTGACCGCCGCAGAACCAGAACAACTTCAGCGGCGGGTCGGCCGGGCTGGTCTGGATGGTCCGTCCGTTGGCGACCGACTCCGACAGCGGGAACAGGGTGTCGTCGATCCCCTGGAAGAGCATGGTGGGCGCCTGCTCCTTGCTGAGCAGTGTGGTCGGGCCGACGCTGGCCAGCACCGCCTGCGAACTCGGGCTCAGCCGCCCGAACAGGTCCCCCTGCAGGATGCCCAGGTAGACGGCCGGGTTCACCCGGGCACCGGTGAACGCAAGAGCCGCGGCCAGGATCGTGGCCCAACCGGTCTTGAAGGCACCATCCGGGTAGAGGGAACTGATCAGAGAATTCCAGGCGATCTCCGGCGTGATCGCGTCGATCCGCGGATCGACCGTGGTCAGCTGAATTCCGCCGCCGTACGATCCGCCTGTCATTCCGACCAGGGGGTCGCCCGCTTCGGTCTTCACCTGTGCCCGTGCGACATTGGCGTCACTGGTGAGCCAGGAGATGATCGAGGAGACGTCCCGGCCCTCCAGGAAGGGGTTGTCGATGTTCAACTGGCCTTCGGAGGCGAACTCGCCGCGCGGGTCCCAGGTGATGACGTTGTAGCCGCCCCCGCCGCTGTATTCCAGGCCGCCGGGCAGCGTGGATTTGAAGTAGTCGTCCCGCAGCGGGGCGATTCCCGGCGTCAGACTGCCGAACTGGTTGGACGGGAACAACTGTCCGTACCGGGTGAGCGGATCGGTGTTGGCCGCGCAGGCCAGACCCGATGCGGCGAGAACGGTCGGCGCGGTCGCCGCATCCCCAGTGGCCACGTTGGTCGCAGGGAAGTAGTTCACACTGATCAAGGTGCCGTCGAAGGACGGCATCTTGTAGGTGAAGGCGGTCGGCCGCTGTGCCGCCAGGGTGTGCGGGTTGATGTCGCTGAAATCCACGATCTTGGCCTGACCGATGATGGGTGACAGCAGATCACCGACGATCGGAATCCGATGAATGATGGCCAGGACCTGGGGCACCAGGAGCTGGCCGAGGCCGCCGAACAACTTCGCGACCGTCTGGTCGAACTTCGACATTTCCATGGCCATGATCCGGAAATTCTCGGTAGCCCCGGGCGTCGCCAGAGTGCTGCTGTCCGGGAGGTAGGTGAAACTGCCTCCGGATCCGTAGAAATTGGTCAGCGGCAGCAGCGGACCACCGCCGATCTTGCCGCCCGCGTCAGGCTTGCGAACCACCACGTATCTGATCGGCAGGTTCTTGCTGGACGTGGCGTTCACCGATCCGACGAGCACTCCGGGCATGTCGGTCGTGGCGTTGTCGGGGCCCAGCGGTCCACCCCAAGAGACGGTCGGGTTTGCGGTGATGCGGTTGTCGAAGATCGACGACGCGGTCTCGCGTCGTGCAACGGCAAGCGCGGCCAGGGACAGCGGCGACTGGGTCGACGGAAGCCGGTCCGGCGCTGCAGTCTGCTCCTGGGTGGGGACCGCCACCGCCGTCACGACGGCTTGGGCGGCACCGGTTGCCGCGGGTGCCGCAGCAGGAATCCCCTGCGGGACGGCGGCGGTAATCGGTCCTGCGACCGCGGCGGTCGGCGCCGGCGTCCCCACGACCCGCGTGCGTGGTTGCGATGGCTGAGATGGCTTGGAGCCGTTGACTCTCGGAGTGGTTGCGCTCTGGGGTCGGCGGGCGTCGCGGGCGGGACCGCGCCGATTTCCGGAATGGTTCGCGGACCCGGCGGAGGACTGCGTCGCACTGCTCTCGTCATTCCCGGTGTTCGCCGACGCCTCTGTCGCACCGCCGTAGACGGCAACGCCGACACCCAGTGCGACCGCGAGGCCGCCGACCCGGCCCACGAATCGTGCAGCACTCATAGTTGTCCTCTTCCGTTTCGGATTCGGTCCCGAATCACCCGCCAGCAGCCGCGATGGGTGTCAAAGGGTAACCACATCCGGGCTGCGGACCAGTGCTTTTTCACCGGATCCGTCTGGCCGTGTCGGGTCTGGCCGACCTTGCCGAAAGCGGCACCGCCGCGCCGGTGCCGTTGCTACCTTGCGGTGCATGAGCGTCGAGGTGAAGCCAACGCCGTTACTCGGTGAGTGCTCCGCAGAGTTCTTCGGAACCATGCTGCTGATTCTGTTCGGGTGCGGGGTGGTCGCCCAGGTGGTGACCGGCGGATTCCCCACAACGACCGGTGCCACCGGCGACTACAACTCCATCGCCTGGGGTTGGGGTCTGGGCGTGGCGATGGCTGTCTACGTCGCCGGACGGCTCAGCGGCGCGCACCTCAATCCCGCTGTGACCTTGGCACTGGCCACGTTCAAGGGATTCCCGGTCCGAAAGATCATGCCGTACGTCGGGGCCCAGTTGGCCGGAGCGTTCGTCGGCGCACTGCTGGTGCGCTTCACCTACAGCGACGCCATCAACCGGGTGGATCCACAACACACCAAAGCCACCCAGGGCATCTTCTCCACCTCACCGGATATCGGAGTCTCCCTGACGACCGCGTTCTTCGATCAGGTCATCGGCACCGCGATTCTGGTCTCGGTGATCTTCGCGCTGACCAGCGCGGTGAACAATCCTCCGCTGGCCAATACCGGACCACTGATCATCGGACTGCTGGTGGTCGGAATCGGTCTGGGTTGGGGCGCCAACGCCGGCTACGCCATCAATCCCGCCCGTGACTTCGCCCCGCGACTGGCTTCCTGGATCACCGGCTACAACGATGCCTGGTTCTCCACCAACGGGTCGCAGTTGTACTTCTGGGTTCCCATCGTGGCCCCGCTGATCGGCGGCCTGATCGGCGGCGGGCTGTTCGTGTTCTGCATCGAGAAATTCCTGCCCGCCGCGATCAGCAACCCGGCCGAGATCGGCGTCGTCGAACCCACACCGCTGCGCTGACCGGAATGCCGCCAGACCCGTGACCCGGCTGGACCGTTTCTTCGAGATCACCGCCCGCGGATCCACCGTGGGGGCGGAAGTTCGCGGCGGCATGGTGACGTTCATCGCGATGGCCTACATCATCGTGCTGAACCCGATCATCCTTGCCGGCCCCAAAGACGTTGCGGGCAACCAACTGCAGTTCGCCCAGGTGTCGGCGGTGACCGCGCTGACGGCCGGGGCCATGACCATCCTGTTCGGTGTCATCGCTCGACTGCCGTTCGCTTTCGCTGCCGGTCTGGGCATCAACTCGTTCCTCGCCAGTTCGGTTGTGGGGATCTGCACCTGGCCCGAGGCGATGGGCCTGGTGGTGATCAACGGTCTGGTGATCGTCGTCTTGGCGGTAACCGGGCTGCGGCGCCTGGTGTTCGAGGCGGTACCGCTTCAACTGAAGTTGGCGATAACCGCCGGCATCGGGTTGTTCATCCTCTTCATCGGCCTGGTCGACGCCGGCTTCGTCGGCTCCACCGGGATGCCTTCCCCACCAGTCGGATTGGGCGGCGACGGTCGCGGATCGATCACCACGGTCCCCGCGCTGGTCTTCGTTCTGACCCTCCTGATGACCGGAATTCTGGTCGCCCGAAGGGTGCGCGGCGGCATCCTCATCGGGTTAACGGCCGGGACGGTATTGGCCGTGATCGTGGAGGCGATCTGGCATCTCGGCTCATCGGTCGACAACCCCGGCGGTTGGCGGTTGTCGGTTCCCGCGCTGTCCGGGTCGCCGTTCGCGTTGCCGGATCTGTCTCTTGTCGGCGAGTTCAGCCTCAACAGCTTCAGCCGGATCGGCGCACTGGCGGCAGCGGTGCTCGTTTTCACCTTGGTCTTCACCAACTTCTTCGACGCACTGGGAACACTCACCGGGCTGTCCCGCGAAGCCGGGCTGGCCGATTCGGCCGGAACGTTCCCGCGGCTTCCCGCCGCACTGGTGGTCGAAGGCGCCGGAGCGGTCGTGGGCGGCGCCACCTCGGCGTCGTCGAACACCGTCTTCATCGAGTCCGGTGCCGGCATCGGGGAGGGCGCCCGGACCGGCCTGGCCAACGTGGTGACCGGGGCGCTTTTCCTGGCCGCGATGTTCGTCGCCCCGCTGGCCTCGATCGTGCCCACCGAGGTCGCTGCCGCCGCCCTCGTCATCGTCGGCGCGATGATGTTCTCCCAGCTTCGCCATATCGATCTCGCGGAATTCTCGGTCACCCTTCCCGTGGTCTTGACGGTCGCCGTCATGCCGCTGAGCTATTCGATCGCCAACGGCATCGGGGTCGGGTTCGTCAGTTGGGTGGTGCTGCGGTCGGCGGCCGGAAAGGGGCGGGAGATCAGCCCGCTGCTCTGGATCGTCGCGGCGGGGTTCCTGGCGTATTTCGCGCGTGCCGGGATCTCGTCCCTGGCCGGAGTCTGATGCGGCAGAATGCGCCCATGAGCGATGTAACCATCAAAACCCTCACCGACGGCCCCCTCGAGGTGACCGGCGAAGTCGAGATCCTCGCCTCCGATGGCTCGGTGCTGAAGGAGACCGCCAAGAGCTTCCTATGCCGTTGCGGACATTCGGAGAACAAACCGTTCTGCGACGGGGCGCACAAGCGAGAGGGTTTCACCGCTCCCTAGCACGCGCGGGCCGCTACGGCGACTACGATCAGGCCATGACCATGACGCGCAAGCTCGTTCTCGGCGGCAGCGCCGCACTGGTGGCGATCGGTGCCTTGGCCGGGTGCAGCCCGACCACCGAGAAGGACGCACCCAGCACCAGTTCGACCACGACTGCGCCGAGTTCCAGCGCTCCGGCGGTCACGCCCACCGAGAAGGCCGTCGGGCCGAACAACGGCAATTCCTACTCGCCGAAGGTTCCCAATCCGCCCGGAACGAGCTGCAAGGAAATCGTCAACGGCGTCTGCCAGCGCTGAGCCCGGCCGTGAGATCGGGCCCGTTCGCCCCCATCGTCGCGGTGGCGCTCGCGATGTGGGGTGTCCCCGCGGCGCACGCAGACCCCGCCTCGAACTGGGACGGGTGGTACCGGATCACGTTCCACACCGACCAGAAGCAGGGCACCAGCATCGCGGCGGGGCAGTCCGAGGAGCCCTACACCGCCTGGTACCGGGTCACGACGGACTGCTCATCGGGTACCTGTGTGGCAACCGTCGTGACCGGACCGGCAACCAAGGACAACGTCGCGTCGTCGACCACATTCGACTGGACCGGCTCACAATGGTCGCGAACCAACAACTGGCGGTGGGACTGCCTGCTGCCCGATCAGACCATCACCTACGATCCGGCCAGTTCGACGACGACCTACTCACCGCAGTCGGACGGCTCGTTGAAGGGCACCTTCGCCACCAACATCGGCTCGGGCGCTTGTCAGGGAACGGTCTATATCCCGCTTACCGCGGTTCCGGGCAATCCCTGATCAGATCGGCATCCGGTTACCGTAGAACTCCT
>CAZRFC010000028.1:0-19923 GCA_964598975.1 uncultured Mycobacterium sp.
CTCACGTCCATGGTCGTCCAATGAACACAGCACCCCGGCAGAATCCGAAGAGCCCAATGAGGTAGTTATGGCCGCGTTCGGGGGCGAATTGCGGATAGTCCTTGCGGATCCAGGAAGCCACCCGGCCGGGACCCGTCGTCGCACCAGAGACACTTCGGCGCACTCTCGCCACCGCCTTTCGCCAGCAATCGTCCATCGTCGTCACACCGCCTACCGATGCCCTGTTCCCCGGGCGGCGGCCCGATAAACCAATCGCCCGGGGGCAGCCCGGCGATGGCCCGGGGGTGTCCCGGGGGTTGCCTCAGCGCAAGGCCCGGATGACCTCCGCGAAGTATTTGCCGTGGTAGTCCTGGACCGTGAAATAGGTAATTCCGTAGGTTTCGCGTTGCGCGAGTAAGTTGTCGGCGATCTGCTGCGGCGACCCACTGAGCACGCTCGGCATCTTCAGGAGTTGGTCGTCGGAGCAGCCCGGCGCGTATGCCCGCGTCAGTGTCAGGTCGGGGACTCCCGATGCATCGGTCGGCACCGCGGTGATCGCAAGATTCAATTCCAGTGCATCGAAACGGGTACCGGCCGCCTTGCGCACGAATGCAATTCGCTCGGCGAGGGGATCTGCGCCTCGAGGTTCCCCGGCGCTGAAGCCGATGATGTCGGCGTGCTGCGCAGCCAGAGTGAGCACTCGGTCACCGTTTCCGGCGATCAGCAACGAAACTCGGGGCGTCACGCGCCGGAGGTGGTCCACCGTATCGCTGAGGTGCGCGACCCGCTGGGCAGGAGAGGGATACGGAATACCGGCGGCCTCGAATTCCTCACGCACGTAACCCGTTCCAAGGCCCAACTCCAAGCGCCCGTCACACAGGAGGTCGACGTCGCCGACATCTCGGGCGAGCAGGGCGGGCCGGTAGAAGGCGGCGTTGAGAACGTAGGTTCCGACGCGGATTCCGGGTGCCGCGGCAGCGGCGGCCACCATCGCGGGAAACGGGGCCGGTGCGCCCAGGTGGTCGGGGAAGTGCACGACGTCGTAACCCAGATCGGCGAATTGGCGGACCTTCGCCCGGAGCCGATCCGCGGACTTGATCGACCGCAGTCCGATCCCGAACCGGAATTGCCTGACCATCGGGCCATGGTAGGCGAGCGGCGGTGCCGGTTTGGCAGTCCGTCGAAATGGGCATTCGACAATCTCACCGGTGAAGGAGCTGACATGGGCGGCCCCAGCTTCGGCGTCGAAGAGGAATTCCTGCTGGTCGATCCGATCAACGGCCGGCCGGTTCCGCGTGCTCGCGAGACCGCTCGCCGCGCGGAACTGCGCGGTGTCGACGTGCAGATGGAGTTCACCACCGCACAGGTCGAGACGGCGACCGGCAAGGCCAACACGAGTCAGCAACTGCGTCAGGAGGTTTCACAGCTGCGGGCCGCGACCGCCGAGTCGGCGCGGGAGGCCGGTGCACTGCTGCTTGCGGTCGCGCTGCCACCCGTCCTCGATGCCCCGGTCGGGCTGACCGACCGACCGCGTTATCGCCGGATGACCGAGGATCTCGGCGCGGTCACCGCTGAACGCGGGTACTGCGGGTGCCATGTCCATGTCGAGGTGCCAAGCCGCGACGCGGCGATCGCGGTGAGCAACTGGCTGCGGCCGTGGCTGCCGGCGATGCTGGCGTTGACCGCGAATTCGGCGATCTACCGCGGAGCCGACACCCGGCACTCCAGTTGGCGTTACGTGCTGTGGAACCACTGGCCCAGTGCCGGGCCGCCACCGTACTTCGAGACCGTCGCACACTATGACCGCGCGGTGGCGATGCTCTTCGACAGCGGGGCCATCTTCGACGACGGGATGATCTACTGGTACGTCCGGCCCTCGGTGCGGTTCCCCACCGTCGAGGTGCGCATCGCTGACGTTCCGGCCACGGCAGCCGAAACCGTGTTGTACGCAACGCTGGTTCGGGCGTCGGTGCTCACCGCACTAACCGCTTATGAGCGCGGTGAGAGGGCACCAGCCGTGGCTGACCACGTCCTTGCAGCGGCGTGCTGGAAAGCTGCGCACGATGGACTGACCGGACATCTCATCGATGTCACCGATCCCCGGCACTCGCGGCCCGCCCCTCGAATCCTGACACAGTGGCTGGTTGCGCTGCGTCCGGCCCTCGAGTCGACGGGTGATGCCGACTGGGTGTGCGCCGAACTACGGCGGGTGCTTCGCCGCGGCAACGGCGCCGCGATTCAACAGCAGGTTTGGCGTCGAGGAGGGTCCGTGACGGATGTGATCGCCGAGGCCGCCGCCCAGACGATCAGATGAGCGGCAGCTCTGCGATGACTTTGCCGGTCGGCTTAGTCGACCCGGTGCCGGGTTCCACCGTGAACGCCAATTTGGTTGATGGGCCGAGATTTTCCAGCACCGCGGTGGTCGACGGCGCAACGGCTTCGGCGTCCATGGTCCCAGCGGACAATGCACCGGAAGGGCTGACCAGCCACATCTGATAGACGGTCCCCGGCGACGGCGGAGGGACGTCATTCATCACCAGCACGCCTGCATTGCGGTCCCGGGAGAACACCACGGTCGCGGTGCCGCCGGCCGGGATGGCGCCGGAGACGGTGTGGACATCGGGGGCGGAGAACACCTGCTGCGCGGTGGACTGCGGCGGGGGCGGGACAGGCCGCACCGCCAGTCCGATACCGATGGCGGTCAACCCGATCGCCAGCGCCGCCGCTGCTGACAGGACGGATGTGCGCCATCTGCGGGGTTCGCGGTTCGCCGTCGGCAGGGTTCGGACATTGTCGGCCGCGATCGAGGCCAGCAGTCGACTACGCAGGTCGGCGGGCGGTTCCTCGGCATCCGCAGCCGACACAACGGCCATCGTTTCGCGGACCGCGCGGACCTCGTCGTAGAAGGCGTCGGCGGCCGGTAGGCCGGCGGCGGCGAGCCTGGTCTCGATCTCTTCCCGCTCACTGTCCGACACGGCATGCAGGGCGTAGGGGACTGCCAGGTCCAGCAGGTCCGTGCCGAAACCGTCGTGTGTTTGAGTCATCGGCGCGCCCTCACCGCACGCCCAGACAATTACGCAGACCGCGCATCGCGTCGCGCATTCGCGACTTGACGGTGGCTAGGTTCGCAGACAGTCGTTCCGAGACCTGGACGTAGGTCATGCCCTGGTAGTAGGCGAGTTCGATGCACTCACGCTGCACCTCGGTCAGGCCCTCCAGGCAGACGGCGACCCGGCGGCGATCTTCGCCCGCGATCACCGCGTCGGTGACGTGGTCGGTTTCGCGTTCGATCGACGCCGCGCCGTAGCGGGAGTCCCGCTGTGAAGACGCCTGTTCGGACCGCACCCGATCGACCGCGCGACGGTGCGCCAGAGTGAGGAGCCAGGCGAGCGCGCTGCCGGACGCCGGGTCATAGCTCTCGGCTGTCCGCCAGACCTGCAGGTAGACGTCCTGGGTGGTTTCCTCGCTGTAGCCGCGGTCGCGCAGTACGCGGCACACCATCCCGTAGACCCGGGAGCGGGTGGCGTCGTACAAATCGGCAAAGGCTTCTGAGTCGTGCTGGGCAACTCTGCGCAGCAGCGCGTCGAGGTCGGGAGTACTCACCGGCTGGAGCCCCGGAAATTCGGTTCCATCGCTTCGAAGCGTAGCCGGACGTTCCAGCAGTCCGGTCACGAGGCTGCCCAGGAATGGTTCTTTGCCCCCCATCCGGTGGCCTGCGCGTGAACCGTCCTGCGCGCGACCCGTTGGCTGCGCTCCGGGCGTGTGGCAGGTGGCAGCCCCCGCATGCGCAGCACCAGGCTCTGGAAACGCAGGCTCATCCTGGCCATCTGCGGGGCAAGTGGATTGGTGACCTGCAACAACAGCACCTGGCCGACGCTGGCGCGTCGGCGCGATCCACGCCAGGTCGCCACCAGTGCGGCGTGGTTGTCGCGGTGCAGCGAGATGGCGATGTCGAGTGCCTCCGCGGGCCGCGGCACCCGGACCAGAAAGTAGCCGTCATCGCCGGCGAAGGGGGCGTTGGTGAGTCCTTCGGCCACTGCCGCCGGTCCGTCCTCGGCCGCGGGGAGCAGGAAGGCTCGTCGCTCGCCGCGGGTGTTCTGCACCTCGGCGATCACGCACCGCGTCGCACCGGCGGAATCCTGGCACCAGAACAGACTGAGCGGGCTGAACGCGCGTCCCAGGACGCGGGGCATCAGCAGCGCGGTCACCCGGCCGCCCGGGATGTATACGCCATTGCGGGCCAGGAATGAGTCGACCCGCTGCCGCAACGTGTCACCGGGCGTTCCGTCCAGGTGGTCGGTTGCCTCGAACCGGGCGAACGGGCGCGCCCAAGCCGGCAGCCGGGGCAGGTCGTCGACGTCGACGTACCAGCTGTAGCTGCGATGCTCGGCGTAGTGCTGTACGGGGGATCTGTGCAGATGGGTCACTCGGATCGGATACAGCCCGGGGGTGAACTCAGTCGCATGCCGGGATGACGCTGGGGCGGTCTGCCCGGAAATCTTCGCGGCTTCCACACCCTGCATTCGGAGCCGACCCGGCCTCGGATGGGTCTGTGACGCAGATCTCTTACGGTTAGGTGACGGTGAGGTAGATCAGCGCGACGTTGAGTCCGCTGATGAGCGCCGCCACCAACCATCCCAGCGCAGAGGTCACCGGGTGATTGGCGTCGGCGCCCATCAGGGCGCGGTCGCCGGTCAGCCGAACCAGCGGCACCAGGGCGAACGGAATGCCGAAGGACAACACCACCTGGGAGAGCACCAGCGCCCGAGTGGGGTCCACACCACTGGCCAGGACCAGCAGGGCCGGAATGAGGGTGACCAGGCGGCGGATCAGGACCGGATAGGTCCTGCGCAGTAGGCCCTGCATGATCATCGCGCCTGCGTAGGCGCCCACCGATGTCGACGCCAACCCGGAAGCAAGCAGGCCGACCGCGAAGAACAGCGCCACCCCCGGGCCGAGCGCACCGGCGACGGCGGCGTGCGCGCCTTCGATGGTGTCGGTGCCCTCGACGCCGCGCAGGTTGGTCGCGGCTACCAGTAGCAGGGCGAGGTTGACCGTGCCGGCCACCAGCATGGCGGTCGCGACGTCCCACCGGGTGGCGCGCAGCAGCACAGCCCGTGCCCGGCCCGGCGGCGGGTGGCCGTGCCGGTCTCTGGCCAGCCCGGAATGCAGGTAGACCGCGTGCGGCATGACGGTGGCGCCCAGCATGGCGGTGGCCAGCAGCACACTGTCCGCGCCGTCGAACCGGGGGAGTAACCCGCCGGCAACCTCGGCGGCCGGCGGCGGGTTGACCACCAGGCTGGCCAGGAACCCGATGGCGATGATCAGCAGCAGGCCGGTGATGACCCGCTCGAAAACCCGCTGCCCGCGCCGGTCGCCGATGGCGAGCAGACCCAGCGAGACCACCCCGGTGATCGCACCGCCCCACACCAGGGGCAGTCCGAAGAGCAGATGGAGGGCCAGGGCGCCGCCGATGATCTCGGCGACATCGGTGGCGATGGCGACCAGTTCGGCCTGTATCCAGTAGGCGATGCGACGCTTCGTGCCGCAGCGGTCGCGCACCGATTCGGGAAGCGTGCTGCCGGTGACCAGTCCGAGTTTGGCGCTGAGGTACTGCACCAGGCCGGCCATGACGTTGGCGACGACGATGACCCACACGAGCAGGAAGCCGAAGCGGGATCCGGCGCTGACATTGGCGGCGATATTGCCCGGGTCGACGTAGGCGATTGCGGCGACGAACGCCGGCCCGAGCAGCGTCCAGCCCGGTTTCGACGGAAGCCGAGTCTCGGTCAGGGTCTACAAACCAATCCAGAAACCGCCGACGCCCAGGCCGAATACCGGTGTGCCCCATCCGAATCCGGGGTAGGGGCTGGTCAACGCAGGGTTGGGGGTGGTGATGATCGCGGTGTGGCCGGACGTTACGCAGGTCCTGGTGTTCGCGGCGGTATCACTGCATTCCGGCACCGCTGAAGCGGGTGTCGCGAGGATCGCGGCGGCAGCTGCGACCAACAGAGGAGCCGTCACTATCGTGCGCGCCATGGCGTCCTCCGTAGCCGGGGTCGCTCGGATGCCCCTACGTGGCAGCGTACAAGCCCTTGCCTGTGACCAGTGGCAGGTCCAGGGTGGTGCAGATGCCCGGCTTGGCCGCCACCACTGCCGGGATCGCGTTGACGATCCGCGTGGCGGTGGCCAACACGCCGGCATGGTTGTGGTCGCCGTTGGGGCTGGACAGGCACAGATCCAGTGCGTAGCAGGGTTCGCCGGTGATCTCGATGCGGTAGTTACCGCCGGGCTGGGCCGGTTGCGGCCACTCCGGGCACAGGTCGTCGCGCAGTCGGGTGATGTGCTCGAGGACCACCGCCGGTGCCCCGTTCACCAGGCCGATCACCTCGAATCGCAGTGCTGCGGCGGTCCCCTTGGCGATGTGTCCGGAGGCGATGTCGAAGTCCTCCGGGGCGGGTTCGCGGACGTACATTTCTTCGAGGCCGTCGAGTTCGACACCCAGACCTGCCGCCAGTTGTCGAACCACCGAACCCCAACCGATGCTCAGCACGCCGGGCTGCAGAAGCATCGGGATCTCCTCCATCGGCTTGCCGAAGCCCATGACGTCGAACATCACCGTTGCACTGTCGTAGGTCGCGTAGTTCACGATCTCCATGCAGCGCACCTGCTCGATGCTCTGGCAGGTTCCCATGAGCGCCAGCGGAACGAGGTCGTTGGCGAACCCCGGGTCGATCCCGTTGACGAACACGCTCGACTTCCCCTGCTGCGCCGCCTCTTCGATGGGTTTGATCATCTCCTCTGGAATGACCTGCCAGGGCCACTGCAGGAAGACCGGGCCGCTGCCCACCACGTTGACGCCGGCGGCCAGGATGCGCCGGTAGTCCTCCAAGGCCTCCATCAGTCGGTTGTCGGCCATCGCGTTGTAGACCGCGCAGTCCGGTTTGGTGGCGAGCACGGCGTCGAGGTCTGTGGTCGCCTTGATGCCCGTCATGGTGCCCAGGCCGACGAGTTCCGCGGCGTCCTTGCCGGCCTTGCTCTCCGACGACACCCACACCGCGGTCAGTTCGTAGTCCGGGTTGGCGATCACGGACCGCAGAGCGTGGGCGCCGACGTTGCCGGTGCCGATCTGAGCAACGCGAATGGGCATGGGGCTCCTTATGTTTCAGAGGTCGGGGATGGGCAGGTCGAGGTTGGGCACGATCAGTCCGCCGTCGACCTCGAGCATCTTTCCGGTCAGGAAGCTGCCGGCCGGCGACGCCAGGTAAACGGCGGCGGCGGCGATGTCGTCGGGTTCGCCGAGGCGGCGTAGCGGGGTAGCTTTCTCCATCGGCTCCCGCAGCGCGTCGTTGGACGCGACGATCTCCAGAGCCGACGTCATGATCGATCCCGGGGCGATGGCGTTGACCCGGACTCGCGGGCACAGGTCGAGTGCGGTCAGCCGGGTGTAGTGCGCCAGTGCGGCTTTGGCGGTGCTGTAGGCGGCGAATCCGCGACCGGCCAGCCGTCCCATGGTGGAACTGATGTTGATGATCGACCCGCCGCCGGCGTGCTCGAGCATCAGGGGAACGGCGGCGACGGTGAGGGCGTGGGCGGTCAGCACGTTGAAGGTGAAGGCGTCGCGCATCTCCTTGACCGTGGTGGTCAGCAGCGAATTGGGCATACTGCCGCCGACGTTGTTGACGACCACGTCGAGTCGGCCGAACGCGTCGACGGCCGCTGCGGCCAGTTCAGCGGTCTTCTCCGGTTGGGCGAGGTCGGCCACCACCACGTGCGCGCGCCGGCCCGCGGCCTCGACGTGTGCGGCGACCGTTTCCAGATCCGACCGGGTTCTGGCAGCGATGACGACGTCGGCGCCGACTTCGGCGAACGCGACCGCGATCGCGGCTCCCAGGCCGCGGCCGGCGCCGGTGACTACGGCTACTTGTCCGTCGAGGCGGAACTTGTCCAGGATCACGCGGCCCCTCTTCCCTTGTCAACGTTCACCGTAACAAGGCATTCGGTCCGACTGAACCGGAATTTCGAACGGTTCTGTAACACGTTCTACTTCTTGGCGGGCGTCTTCCGTGCGGCGGTCTTGGCCGGTGCCTTCTTCGCCACCGCTTTCGCCGGTGCCCGCTTGGCCGCGGCTTTGACCGGTTCCTTCGGTGCCGATTCCGGCGCGGGTGCGCTACGGCCCTCCCGTTCCTCGCGCCGGCGCCGCACACTGGCTTCGAGCTTGGCCAGCAGGTCGGAGACATCATCGGTCTCGTCGAGTTTCGCGGGGGCTTCAGCGGTCGCGAAGGCCTCGCCGCCAGCCAGTTTGGCCTCGACGAGTTCCTGTAACTGCTCCTGATAGGTGTCGGTGTACTGCTCGGGATGGAAATCGTCGGCCATCGACTCGACCACCTGCCCGGCCATCTTCAACTCGGGCGCCCGTACTTCCACATCGGCATCCAGCGAAGGGAAGTCCGGATCGCGGATCTCATCGGGCCACAACAGCGTGTGAACGACCATCACGTTGCGTTTGGAGAAGTCCTTGACCCGCAAGGCCGCCAGCCGGGTCTTGTTGCGCAGCGCGAAATGGACGATCGCCACCCGGTCGGTCTCGCTGAGCGCCTTGGCAAGCAGGACATAGGATTTCGACGACTTGCCGTCCGGCTCCAGGTAGTAGCTCTTGTCGTACATCAGCGGGTCGATATCGCCGGCCGGGACGAACTCCAGCACGTTGATCTCGTGGCTGCGTTCCTCGGGCAGGGTGGCGATGTCCTCGTCGGTGATCACGACGGTCTGGCCGGTATCGGATTCGTAGGCCTTGGCGATATCGCGGTATTCGACCACTTCACCGCATTCGCTGCATACCCGCCGGTACTGGATGCGGCCGTTGTCTTTTGCGTGCACCTGGTGGAACTTCAGGTCGTGGTCCTCGGTGGCGCTGTAGACCTTCACCGGGACGTTGACGAGTCCGAAGGCGACCGAACCCTTCCAGATGGAACGCATGGGATCAGTATGCCCAGCAATTGCCGTTATTTATCCGAGCGGGACGTTTTGCGGTGTCAGGCCCAACGGCAGGACCGCGGGCAGGTTGCGCGGGGTCAGCCCCAGCGGGAGCACCACCGGCAGGTAGGTGGGAGTAAGTCCGGGTGGGAGGTTCGGATTCGCTCCGGGGAAGTTGCCCAACGGGATCGGCCGGCCGCCTATCCTCCCGATCGGCTCGGGCACGCATGCGCCCGCCTGAGCGATCTGGCCACTGCTGCACTCCGGCTCGAGGATCTCCGGATCGGCGGCGGCCATGGGTGCGCCGGTGAGCGACACCCCGAGCAGAGCCAACGCCAGCATTCGGATCACCCGTCCAAGGTATCAAGTGGGTAATACCCTTGGGATGGTGAACGAGGTGTGGCCGCCGGGCGCGACCGCGGGAGCGATGGTCACGCTGACCAACCCCGACAAGGTCCTCTATCCGGCCACCGGGACCACCAAGGCGGAGGTGTTCCGCTATTACACCGGCGTCGCAGAGGTGATGCTGCCGCATATCGCCGGACGCCCAGCCACCCGAAAGCGTTGGCCCAACGGGGTGGACGGCACGGCGTTCTTCGAGAAGGAACTGGCCAAGTCGGCGCCGTCCTGGCTGCACCGCGGAACGCTCGCGCACCGCTCCGGCGACACCGTCTACCCGATCATCGACAGCCCGACCGGACTGGCCTGGATCGCCCAACAGGCGGCGCTGGAAGTCCACGTCCCGCAATGGCGTTTCGGTCCGGATGGACGGCCGGGCCCCGCCAATCGATTGGTATTCGACCTCGACCCCGGTCCGGACGTCACGATGGCGCACCTCTGCGAAGTGGCGCAAGCGGTCCGTGAACTTATGGACGACATCGGACTTCGGGTGCTGCCGCTCACCAGCGGAAGCAAGGGGCTGCACCTCTACGCACCTCTCGCTGAACCGATCAGCAGTGCGGGGGCGGCGACGCTGGCCCGAAAGGTGGCGCAGCAACTGGAGCAGAGCATGCCCGCTCTCGTGACCGCCACCATGACCCGGAGCATGCGGGCCGGCAAGGTGTTTCTGGACTGGAGCCAGAACAGCGCCGCCAAAACCACCATCGCCCCCTATTCGCTGCGTGGACGCCAGCGGCCCACGGTCGCCGCGCCGCGAACCTGGGCGGAGATTGACGATCCCGAACTGCAGCAGTTGGAGTACGAGCAGGTGCTGGCCCGGGTTGCCGAGTACGGCGACCTACTGGCCGGGCTGGATGCCATGCCGGCGGATGGATTGACCAAGTACCGCAGCATGCGCGACGCCGCCAAGACTCCCGAGCCGATTCCCACGGCGGCCCGGGTCCCGCCGGTGGGCGAGGGCAACCGCTTCGTCATCCAGGAGCACCGGGCCCGCCGGCTGCACTACGATTTCCGGCTCGAGCGGGACGGGGTCCTGGTGTCGTGGGCGGTGCCGAAGAATCTGCCCGTCAGTTCGGCAGATCCCGGGAGGGCGGTCAACCACCTCGCCGTCCACACCGAAGACCACCCAGTCGAGTACCTCGGCTTCGAGGGCACCATCCCGAAGGGCGAGTACGGCGGCGGTACAGTCACGATCTGGGACTCCGGTACCTACACCGCGGAGAAGTTCAACGTTGGATCCGCAGCTACGGGCGGAGAGGTGATCGTCGACCTTCGCGGCCAACGGATTTCAGGGCGCTACGCGCTGATCCAGACCAACGGCGACCAGTGGCTGGCACACCGGATGAAGGAGCAGCACGGCGATCACGTGCGCGGCCTCGCCCCGATGCTGGCCACCCTCGGGTCGGTGGACAGGCTGACAACGGCGCAATGGGCCTTCGAGGGAAAGTACGACGGCTATCGCCTGCTGGTCGAAGTCGATCACGGAAAGTTGCAGCTGCAGACCCGCAATGGCCGCGACGTCACCCGCGAATATCCGCAATTGCAGCCGCTTGGCTCGGACTTGGCCGACCACCACGTCATCCTCGACGGCGAGGTGGTGGCGCTGGATTCGAACGGTATTCCCAGTTTCAGTGAAATGCAGAACCGGGCGCGAGCCAGCCGAATCGAGTTCTGGGCCTTCGACATTCTCAGCCTGGATGGGCGCTCTTTGATGCGGGCGAGATACCGGGACCGCCGCAAGGTGCTGGAAACACTGGGTGCTGCAACCCATCTGATCGTTCCACCACTGCTCGACGGAGACGGTCCCGAGGCGCTGGCCTACTCGCGCAAACGCAAGTGGGAAGGCGTGGTGGCAAAGAAATGGGACTCCACCTACCAGCCGGGCCGACGCTCCCCGGCCTGGATCAAGGATAAGAACTGGAACACCCAGGAAGCCGTCATCGGCGGCTGGCGCAAGGGTGAAGGCGGTCGCTCCAGCGGTATCGGCGCCCTGCTGCTCGGCATCCCCGAAGACGGGGGCTTGCGATTCATCGGCCGGGTCGGAACCGGCTTCACCGAAAAGGATCTGGCCGCCCTCAAGGCCACCCTGGCGCCCCTGCACACCGATACCTCACCGTTTCGGCCAGCGCTGCCCCGGACCGAGGCGAGGGACGTCATCTATGTCCGCCCCGAACTGGTCGGTGAAGTGCGCTACGGCGAGATGACGTCCGACGGCCGGCTACGCCATCCGAGTTGGCGTGGATTGCGTCCGGACAAATGCCCGGCCGACGTCGTGCTCGAGACGCCGCAGTAGTTACTGCAGGCGGTCCGCCGCAAACTGCGCTCCCTGATCGATCATGCCGTTATCCGGGTAGGAGAAATGCGCCGCCAGGTTCAGGCCCTTTGTGCAGAAGAGATCCTTGTCGGCGCACAGGTCGATCGTCTTGGCGCCGACGAGTGCGCTGATCTCGTTGAGCGGACCGCCGTTCGGTTGCATCTTGCGGATCGGGTTGCCGAACACCGCCACCGCGGAAACGCGGTCGGCGAGATCCGGAGGCATCGGCGTGGCGGTGTACTTGCCCACCGGGCCGGCGTTGGCGGTGGCCAGCGAGATGACGGCCGCGCCCTGCGACAGACCGCCCAGCACTACCTTGGTGGCCGGGCAGTTGGCCATGTCCCACTGCAGACGGCCGATCACATCGGCGACGCCGGCCGCCGCCGACGGGCCGTAGTCGAAGCTCGCTGGGTAGTTCACCCCGTAACCCGACACCGAACGTCCCCCCACCTTGCCGCGCAGCGAATCGACGAAGGCGGTGCCGGCGATTCCCAGTCCAGGCTCGGCGGCGGTCCCGCGGGCCCAGATCACCTCGACGTCGGGGCAGGGTTCGGCCGCCGCGGACGGGATTGCGGGACCGCAGGTGAGCGTCGTCGCCAGCGCCGCCGCGGCTACCGCAAACGAACCGGGCAGGCGTCTCATCAGCACGTCACCATGCTGGCATACCGATGCCCGTCAGGGCCGCAGGATCGGACGCAGGGCGTCCAGCACCCCGGCATCCTCGATCGTTGACGGCACCGGTTCGTCGTGGCCGTCGGCGATGCCGCGCATGGTTTTGCGCAGGATCTTCCCCGAGCGGGTCTTTGGTAGTGCCGGCACCACGTCCACAAGGTTGAAACAGGCCACCGCGCCGATGGAATGTCGGACCGAGGCAACCAGTTCGGCGGCCAGGCCTTCGGCCGACGCACCGGACTTGAGCACTACGAACCCGCGCGGCACCTGCCCCTTGATCTCGTCGGCCACCCCGATCACCGCGCACTCGGCGACCGCGGGATGGGCAGCCACCACGGCTTCGATCTGGCCGGTCGAGAGTCGGTGCCCAGCCACGTTGATGACATCGTCGATTCGGCCCATCACGAACAGGTAGCCGTCCTCGTCCAGGTAGCCGCCGTCACCGGTGAGGTAGTAGCCGGGATGCTCGCACAGGTAGGAGGCCTCGAACCGGGCGTCGTCACCCCATAGTGTCGGCAAGGTGCCGGGCGGCAGCGGAAGACTGATGCAGATGGCACCCTCCTCGCCGCGTTCGCACCCGGAGCCATCGGGGTGCAGGATGCGAACGTCGTAGCCGGGCATCGGCACCGTCGGCGAACCGGCTTTGAACGGAAGCTGTTGCACACCAACGGGATTGGCCGCGATCGCCCACCCGGTCTCGGTCTGCCACCAGTGGTCGATGACCGGGATCCCGAGAACCTCGGAGGCCCAGGCGTAGGTATCGGGGTCCAGGCGCTCCCCGGCCTGGAACAGGAACCGCAGCGACGACAGGTCGTAGCGCCCGATGTGTGACCCTTGCGGGTCCTCCTTTCGGATCGCCCGCAGCGCCGTCGGCGCGGAGAAGAGCACCTTCACTCCGTACTCGGACACCACCCGCCAGAACGCCCCGGGGTCCGGTGTCCCGATCGGCTTGCCTTCGTAGAGCACCGTCGTCGCGCCGGCCAGCAGCGGACCATAGACGATGTAGGAGTGGCCTACCACCCAGCCGACATCGGAGGCCGCCCAGAACACCTCGCCGGGCCCGACACCGTAGATATTGCGCATGCTCCAGGTCAGCGCCACCGCATGTCCACCGTTGTCCCGCACGATGCCCTTCGGCTTGCCGGTGGTGCCGGAGGTATAGAGCACGTAGAGCGGGTCGGTGGCGGCCACCGGCACCGGATCAATGGGTTGCGCACTCACCATCAACTGTTCCCAGTCGTGGTCGCGGCCCTCGATCAGGTCGCAGCGGTGCCTCTCGCGTTGGACGATCACGCACGCCCGCGGTTGGTGGGTCGAACGGGTCAGCGCATGGTCGAGCATCGGCTTGTACTCCACCACCCGGGTGGGCTCGATACCGCAGGAAGCCGAGACGATGACGGTGGGCTGCGCGTCGTCGATACGAGTGGCCAACTCGTGGCTGGCGAAGCCGCCGAACACCACCGAGTGCACCGCACCGATCCGTGCGCATGCCAGCATCGCCACCACCGCTTCGGGGATCATCGGCATGTACAACACGACCCGATCGCCCTTGCCGACCCCGAGGCCGCGTAGTACGCCTGCGAAACGCGATGTCAGGTCCAGCAATTCGCGGTAGGTGTAGGTGCGCTTGGTGCCGGTCACCGGTGAGTCGTAGATCAGCGCGGCCTGATCGCCGCGCTGGTCGATATGCCGGTCCAGTGCGTTGAAGCAGGTATTCAACTCTGCGTCGGGGTACCAACGGTAGAACGGGGGATTGCCGTCGTCGAGGACTCGTTGCGGCTTCTTGATCCACGACACCGCATCGGCGGCATCGGACCAGAACGCGGTCGGATCCTCGAGGCTCGACTGAAAAATTTCACGGTAACCAGCCACGGATAGCACCGTAGCGCGAGATCGCGGTCAGGAAACCTTGGCGATGACGTTCTCGGCGAACATCTCCAGATTGCGGATCTTGGCGTCCAGCGGTTCGGTGTCCGGGCCGACGATGTAGGGCAGCCGGAATCCGACGATCACATCGGTGACACCCTTGTCCTCCAGTCGCTTGATCCCGTCGGGGGTGTAGGCGTCCAGCGAGATGACGTGGATCTGGTAGTCCTTGTCGGCGGTGCCCTCTTCGTCGCGGTAGCGGTTCAGCTTGGCCAGTAGTTCGTCGAGATCCTCGTTGCCGCCGCCGTGCATCCAGCCGTCGTTTCGGGCGGCCCGTCGCAGGGCGGCGTCGGCGTGCCCGCCGATCAGGATCGGGATCGGTGCGGTGGGTGCCGGGGTCATCTTGATCTTGGGGATGTCGTAGAACTCGCCGCGATACTCGAAGTAGTCCCCGGAAGTCAGGCCGCGGATGATGTCGATGCATTCGTCCATCCGCTTGCCGCGCTTGGCGAACGGTACGCCCATGATCTCGTAGTCCTCCGGCCACGGACTGGTGCCGACCCCGAGGCCCACCCGGTTGCCGATCAGCGCGGCCAGTGACCCGGCCTGTTTGGCGACCAGTGCCGGCGGTCGGATCGGAAGTTTGAGCACGAAGAAGTTGAAGTGCAGTGTGGTCGTCACCGCGCCGAGGGCCGCGGTGATGATGAAGGTTTCGATGAAGGACTTGCCGTCCAGGAACTCGCGGTTCCCATCGGGGGTGTAGGGGTACTTCGAGTCCGACTGATGCGGGTAGGCGATGCTGTCTGGAATGGTCATCGCGTGATAGCCGGCGGCTTCGGCCGCTTTGGCCAGCGGGATGTAGTAGCTCGGGTCGGTCATCGCTTCGGCATAGGTGAATCGCACAAGTGCGATCCTAGAACGCGTTCTAGTTCCCGACGGCGGTTCCGCTCAGGACGGGAGAGGCTTTACTCGTCGTCGTCGCCGCCGGACTCGGCGCCGGCCGGACTCTCGGTCAGCACGTCGCCCCAGGTCGCCTCCGCGCCGGAGTGCCCGATCCGAAACACCTGAACTGTGGTGGCGACCGAAGCGACCAGGATGAACACCGCGATCACCGCGGAGATGACACCCGACAGTGGGGCGCCACGTTCGGCCCGCCAGTGCACCACCGCCAGCAGGACCGCCGCGACCAGTAGAGCCGCCGCGAAGTAGATCATCGTCTTGCCCAGGTGCTCGTGAGTCTCTAGCGCCGGGGTCTCCTCGACCTTGTGTTCCAGCCACTCACCGGCCTCCGCGGCGATCGGGGTGAGCACCGCGGTGACGCCGGCAAGTGCCAGCACCAGCCAGGTCAGGCGCCGGCGGGCGGCGGGCCAGAAGGCGCACAGGACGGCCAACACTGCGGTGAGTGGAGCCAGCACGACCAGGAAGTGAACAAGCAGAGGGTGGGCGGGCAGACCGTTCAGCATCGACACTCGGGGAATGTTACTGCCGAAGCGGGCATCTCTGCTGTTTTGCAGCGTCCTGACAGACTGGAGCGGTCATGGTGAACGTGCGCTGGCTGCTTCTGGGCGGAACCGTGGCGGCACTTGCCGCCGGCGGTGCCGCCCGACTGGCCGGTGCCCCCGATATCGCGAACTATTGCTGGATCGCCGCGACGGTGGCCGCGATCGTTCCCGCGACCTGGTGGGTCCTCAATGGGCTTCGTGCCGGACGTTTCGGCGTCGACATCCTGGCGGTGCTTTCGCTGGCCGGCTCACTGGCGGTCGGTGAATATCTCGCCGGCGCTTTGATCGCGGTGATGCTCGCCACCGGACAGGCGCTGGACGCCGCCGCCGAACGCAGGGCCACCAAGGATTTACGCGCGCTGCTGGACCGGGTGCCGCGCACCGCGCGGCGACGCACCCCCGATGGCGTCGAACTGGTCGATCTGGACGCGATCGAGGTCGACGACACCATCGTCGTCGGACCGGGCGAGGTGCTGCCGGTCGACGGACGGGTGCACTCCGACTACGCGGTAATCGACGACTCCGCGCTGACCGGCGAACCCCTGCAGGTGCGTTACGAGAACGGCGACACCGTGCGAAGCGGCAGCCTCAACGCCGGCGGCGGCCTGGAGATACGGGCCACCGCCACTGCGGCCGACAGCACCTACGCCGGCATCGTCCGGCTCGCCAAGCAGGCTGCCGCGGAATCGGCGCCAGTTGTCCGCCTGGCTGACCGGGTGGCCGCCTGGTTCGTCCCGTTGGCGCTGGCCATCGCCGGATTGGCCTGGTGGATCAGCGGGTCAGCTGCCCGCGCGGTGGCCGTCCTGGTGGTGGCGACCCCATGCCCGCTGCTGCTGGCCGCACCGGTGGCGATCGTCTCCGGTCTGTCCCGGGCATCCCGGATCGGAGTGCTGGTGCGCGGTGGCGGTCCGCTGGAAACCCTTGGCCGGGCAACCACTTTGGTACTGGACAAGACCGGCACCCTGACCTCCGGGCGGCCCCGCGGAACCGACGTCGTCACCGCACCGGGTTGGGAACTCGACGACGTCCTGCGGCTGGCCGCCTCGGCCGATCAACTCTCCCCGCACGTGCTCGCCGCGGCTATCGTCGATGAGGCCCGGCAGCGGGGCCTGACGTTGAGCATGCCGACCGGCGCCGAGGAGGAGGCAGGCACCGGGGTTTCGGCGATGGTGGACGGCCATCGGGTACATGTCGGCAATCTCGGCCTCGACGGCGAAAACGACGACTGGACCGCTGCGGTGGTGTCCCGCGCGGCGCTGGACGGGGCCGTCGTGGCCTGGGTTCGGGTGGACGGCGACATGGTCGGTGCGATTCTGCTGGCCGAGCTACTGAGGCCGGACGCCCCGCGCACCCTGCGTCGGCTCCGTGCCGCGGGCATGACACGACTGGTGATGCTCACCGGTGACCGGCCGGCCCCGGCCGAACAGATCGGGACCGTGTTGGGTCTCGACGAGGTGGCCGCCCAACAGACCCCCGAGGATAAGGTGGCCCGGGTTCGCCTCGAACGGGAACGCGCCGTCACGGCGATGGTGGGCGACGGGGTGAACGACGCCCCGGCGCTGGCCGCGGCCGACGTCGGCATCGCGATGGGCGCCCGCGGATCGACCGCTAGTTCCGAGGCCGCCGATATCGTGCTGACCGCCGACCGGCTGGACCGGCTGGCCGACGCCAAACTGATCGCCCGACGATCTCGGCGCATCGCCGTGCAGAGCGCGACCGTCGGAATGGGACTGTCGTTGGTGGCCATGGGATTTGCGGCTGTCGGACTGCTAGCCCCGGCGGCCGGCGCGCTGCTGCAGGAGGCCATCGACCTGGCCGTGATCCTCAATGCGCTCCGGGCGCTGCGTGGTGACCACAGCGCTGCCACCCGACTGAGCCCACGTACCGAGGAGATGCTGCAGCGGTTCGCGGGCGAGCACGACCGGATGCGCGACGAACTGTCGGTGTTGCGCGATGCGGCCCAGCAGGTCAGCGCCGGGGAGCGCCGCGCCGCGCTGGTGACCCTGCGCGCCGCCGACCGATTCCTGCAGGACACCCTGCTGCCGCACGAGGACGCCGAGGACAGTGCCCTCTACCCCGCGCTGGCCAGGCCGCTGGGCAGCCCGGAGGCCACCGCGACCATGAGCCGGATGCATGCCGAAATCCACCGGATGGCTGCGCGACTGCACAGCCACCGGGAGATCGCCGAGGCTGCCGCTACGGTGACCAGCGAGCAGAGCGATGATCTGCTGGCCTGCCTCTACGGGCTGTACGCCCTGCTGTGCCTCCATTTCGTGCAGGAAGAGGAGAACTTCTTCGTACTCGCACCCGCTGTCGTCGCCGAAAGGTGAACCGGCCCTGGCTCACCCGCAATGTGCGGGTGCTCTCCGCGGTGTCGTTCCTTCAGGACACCGCCAGCGAATTGCTCTATCCACTGCTGCCGATCTACCTGACCACCGTGCTGGGCGCGCCGCCTTCGGTGGTCGGGGCCATCGAGGGAGCCGCGGAGGGGGCGGCCTCGATGACCAAGATCGCGGTGGGCCCGCTGGGAGACCGGTTCGCCAAACGGCCTCTGATCGCCACCGGTTATGGCATGGCGGCTCTGGGCAAGCTGATCGTCGCCGCCGCCGGGGCCTGGCCCGGCGTCTTGGCCGGCCGGGTGGTCGACCGACTGGGCAAAGGTCTGCGGGGCGTTCCGCGTGACGCCCTCATCGTCGAGGACATCGACTCCGCCTCACGCGGGAAGGTTTTCGGCTTTCACCGCACCATGGATACCTTCGGTGCGGTGATCGGCCCACTGCTGGGCTTGGCCGGCTACGAACTGCTGGACCATCAGATCGCGCCCCTGCTGTATTTCGCCATCGTCCCCGCGGTGCTCTCGGTCCTGCTCATCGCTTTGGTCCGGGAGAAGCCGCGCGCCGGCCCGCGCCCGCCGCGGCAGCCGATCTTCACCGGGATGCGCGAGCTGTCCGGGCGGTTCTGGCGGGTGACGGCAGTGGTCGTCGGGTTCGGGTTGGTGAACTTTCCCGACGCGCTATTGCTGTTGCGGCTCAACGAGATCGGGTTCGGTGTCGTCGAGGTTATTCTCGCCTATGTCACCTACAACCTGGTGTACGCGCTGGGCAGCTTCCCGGCCGGACTGCTGGCCGACCGGCTGCCACGCTCGGCGGTTTTCGGTTTGGGACTGCTGTTCTTCGCCATCGGCTACATCGGACTCGGACTGACCGAGGACCACGTCATCGCCTGGGTCCTGATCGGGGTGTACGGGCTTTTCACCGCGTGCACCGACGGCGTGGGCAAGGCCTGGGTGTCCTCGCTGGCCGGTTCTGCGCTTCAGTCCACCGCCCAGGGGGTTTTCCAGGGCGGCAGCGGACTGGCGATCCTGGTCGCGGGGGTGTGGGCGGGTCTGTTGTGGGGTGCCGACGGGCATCTGCCGCTGCTGATTTCCGGAACGGTCGGAGCCTGCTTCGCGGCGGCACTGCTGGGACGCTGGGCAACGCTGTCCGTGAAGCGGGGTGCACTCTGATGCGCACGATCCACGTCATCGGTATCGGGGCGGGTGACCCCGACTACGTCACCACGCAGGCCATCCGCGCGCTCAACGACACCGACGTCTTCTTCGCCATGGATAAGGGCGATTCCAAGAGCGATCTGGTCGAACTGCGCCGGGAGATCTGCCGGCGCTTCATCGCTGAACCGGCTTACCGATTCGTCGAACTACCCGACCCGCCGAGGGCGGCGGTGCCGAATCCCGGGGACGACTACACCGGCGCCGTCGTCGACTGGCATGCCGCCCGGGCCCGGCTGTGGGCCGATGCGATCGACAACGAACTGGGCCCCGACGGGGTCGGTGCATTCCTGGCCTGGGGGGACCCGTCCCTCTACGACAGCACGCTGCGGATCCTCGACCAGGTGGCCGAACACGTCGACCTCCACTACGACGTCATCCCCGGCATCACCGCCGTGCAGGCGCTCACCGCGCGACACCGGATCCCGCTCAACGACATCGGTGAACCGGTGCTGATCACCACCGGCAGGCAGCTGCGCGCAACCGGACTCACCGGGTCGGCGGTCGTGATGCTCGACGGGGACTGCGCATTCCTCGGGTGTCCGCCGGATACCCGAATCTGGTGGGGCGCCTACCTGGGCACCCCCGCCGAGATTCTGGTCGCCGGGACGGTGGGTGAGGTGGGGGAGCGCATCGCCTTGCTGCGCGCCGAAGCCCGCGCCCATCAC
>CAZRFC010000029.1:0-16006 GCA_964598975.1 uncultured Mycobacterium sp.
ACGGGTCCCGCAAGCTCCCCGGCGAACCGGGACTGGACGGCCTGCCCTCCCCGGCCGAGCCGATGACCGAGGACACCATGTTCGATCTGGCCTCATTGACGAAGATCATCGTGACCACCACCGCCGTACTCCAGCTTTACGAACAGGGAAGGGTCGCTCTGGACGAATCCGTCCAGACCTACCTGCCCGAATTCAATCCGGGCGACGATCCCCGCCGGGCTCGGGTGACGGTACGCATGCTGCTCACCCACACCTCCGGTATCGGAGGAGACCTGAGCCGCCAGGGGCCGTGGGGACTGACCGCGGCCGACAAGGCGGACGGTATCCACCGCGCCATGACCGCACCCTTGGAGTTCGACCCGGGCCAGACCTTCCACTACTCCGATATCGGGTTCATCATCCTCGGCACGCTCGTCGAGAAGTTCTCCGGCGAAACGCTCGACGTCTATGCACAGCAGCACATCTTCACGCCCCTGGGCATGGCCGACACCCGCTACCTGCCGGCATCGAAGGCGTGCGGTCCGTATCGAATCCTCGGCAACGCAATCGCTTTCGATCCCGACGCCACCCGGCCGGAGTCATGCCCGGAAGGCACGTGGAGTACCGACCTGCTGGCCCGTATCGCGCCGACGGCCCGCGACGAGGACACCCCCGGCATCAACCCCGACTTCGACCGCTCGCTGCGCAGCACCGTCCACGACCCGACGGCACGCCGGATGGGCGGCGTCGCCGGCAGTGCGGGGGTGTTCTCGACCGCCCCGGACGTTGGCAGGTACGCCCAGGCACTGCTGGATCGTCTCGCCGGCCGTCCCAGCCCCTTCCCGTTGAAACGGTCCACATTGGAATTGATGACGACACCCCAGCAGCCGCCGGCCGTGGGCGACGGGGTCCGCGGGTTCGGCTGGGATATCGACACCTACCAGTCCAAGCCCCGCGGAGCCGTTTTCCCGGTCGGCAGCTTCGGCCACACGGGTTTCACCGGGGTCTCGATGTGGATGGACCCGGGTTCGGACAGCTATGTAGTGGTCCTGGCCAATGTGATCCACCAGCGCGGCGGACCGCCGATCGTGACGTTGAGCGGGGACGTAGCCACCGCGTCGGCGCGGGCCTTGCATCTGTACGGCAGCTGACCTTTACTCAAGGGGATGGCTAATTTCGCGTTTCGCTCTGCTGCTGTTCTGGCTTCCTTCTTTGTTGGCGTCACTCCCCAGGCATTCGCTGCCCCGGTCCTGACATCGCCGTCGCTGCCGGCGGCGCCGGTTCCCGGCATGGTTCGGTATGCCGATCCGGTGAACGGCTGGTCGATCAGCTACCCCGGCGGCTGGCTGTTGAACGCGGCTGATCCGGCTCTCGTCCAGATTCGCGATCCCGAGAACCAGGCGCTCGTGAGCATCCGGGTCACGTCGACCGATCTCCCCCTCAACGCCGTCGCGGACCAGATTCTGGCGTCCCAGGAGCAGTTCCTGCTCGATAAGGGACTGACCTGGGTCCGCACGGCCCGCCAGTTGATCGCACTTCCCAACGGCACAGCAGCCGTCGACGTTCGCGGCGACATTCTGCCCGACGGGAAGTCCCACCAGCTCTACATCGTCAGGAGGGGCAAAGCTTTCGCGATCAACGCCGAAACCAACGCCGCGCTCTGGGACAAGTTCAGCGGGGACTTCGACCGGATTCTGCAATCTTTCGCCGCCCCCACGTAACGCCTCAGCCTGGTGCGATACGTGCCAGGGTCTCGTCGGCTGTCGACCCGGTGCCGATGAAGTCCTCGATCAGGGCTGACACTTCAAGTGGGCGTTCGGCGTGGGGGAAGTGCCCGACTCCGGCGAGAACCTCCAGCCGGACGTCGGGCCTTATCGCCCGTGCGGCATAGGCGTGCGTGACGGGGATGATGGTGTCCCGGTCGCCCCATATCGTCATCACGGGGAAGTCGGTCCGCGCGTTGAGTCGGTTGAGTGCGCTGACGGCCTGGCCGCGGTGATCAACCACGGAACGCAGCGTCCGGAGGAAGGCGCGGCGGGTCGGTCCGTCGGAGAGCGAGCTGTAGTGACCCCACATCTGTTCCCCTCGGGGCGCCTGGACGCCCATCTTCCGTAACCACGCCCAGGCACGGTCACCGGGGGCCAGCAGGCGACGCGCGGCGATGACGGGCAACACCAGTTCGGCCCCGGGCAGGGTCGCGGCGCGCAGCAGCAGACCGACGTCGGGGCCCAGTCCCCCGCTCGCGATCAGGACCAGGCGCTTGACGTAGTCGGGATGCTGGTAGACGAACTGCATCGCGATTCCGCCGCCGAGTGAGTGCCCCACGATGGTTGCCCTGGTGACACCGAGTTGGTCGAGGATGTCGCGCACCAATACCGACAAGGCGCCCAGGGAATAGTCACTGCGGGGTTTGGTGGAGTTTCCGTGGCCCAGCAGGTCTGGAGCCACGACCCGGTAGTTACGCGACAGTGGGCCGATCAGCGAGCGCCAGGTCTGCGAACTCCCGGCGATACCGTGCAGCAGCAGGATGACCTCGCCGCTGCCCTCATCGAGATAGGCGACTTGTTCGCCGTGCCAGTCGAGGAACTTGACCTCGGTCATGTCTTGGATCTCCCTACACGAACGCCCGGCAGCTCAGTGAACATACGTACACTGTGCGTCGGCAGGAATGGCTCTGTCAAGCCGATTAACCGATTGTGCCGACGTTCACAGCAGTGAACTGACGTACACCCGAGACGTTTGCTTCCGGGCGCCCTGCACAATGGTGAGCATGGGCAAAGGAACGCGGGGCCGCTCGGTCATCTCGGTTGCTGGCGCCCTAGCGCTGGCGGTCGCGGCAGCGGGTCCGGCGTCGGCGGAGACCCCCGAGGAGAAGTTCATCAGGGACCTTCAGCGCGCGAACGCGGTGGTCACGTCCCTTCCCAGCACACCGGATCGGTGGGTGAAGGCGGGCCATGCCTCCTGCAACCGGATCACTTCGACGATCGCCCAGGGCCTGCCTGCGCGAGCGGCGATCAACAACGAAGTGATCGCGGCGACGACGTTCCACAGCATCAGCCGGCAGAACGCTGTTGCGCTGGTCACCTACGCCGTCCTGGACCTGTGCCCCGGCGTAATGCCACCCCGGGGCGGGACCAACCCGCCGCTGGTCCCGAACCCCTGAGCGCCGCCGGATCGCTAAGATTCGGCCACCCTCGCGATGGAGACTTCCGATGAGCGCAACGCTGATTTTCGGGCACCGCAACCCCGACACCGATTCGATCTGCTCCGCACTTGCCTACGCGGATCTGAAAAGGCAGATCGGTGCCGACGTCGAAGCGGTCCGACTGGGCGCGGTCAGCGCTGAGACCCAGTTCGCGCTCGACCATTTCAACGCGGACCCGCCGCGGTTGGTCGAATCGGTGGCCGACGAGGCCTCGCACGTCATCCTGGTCGACCACAACGAGCGCCAGCAGAGCGCCGACGACATCGAGCACGTCACGATCGCCGAGGTCATCGACCACCATCGGATCGCCAACTTCCAGACCGCAGGCCCGCTGTACTACCGCGCCGAACCGGTCGGCTGCACTTCCACGATCGTGCTGAAGATGTTCAAGGAGAAGGGCGTCGCGGTCCGGCCGCAGACTGCCGGACTGATGCTGTCGGCCATCATTTCCGACACCCTGCTGCTCAAATCCCCGACCTGCACACCCGAGGACGTCGCCGCAGCGAACGAACTGGCATCCATCGCCGGCGTCGATCTGCATGCCTACGGCCTGGAGATGCTGCGCGCCGGCGCGAGTCTGGCGGACAAGACGATCCCGCAGTTGGTGTCCCTGGACGCCAAGGAGTTCACCATGGGTGACTCGAAGGTCGAGATCGCCCAAGTCAACGCGGTCGACGTCGACGAGGTGCTATCCCGGCAAGCCGAGTTGGAGATGACCCTGCAGAACATCATCAGCGAGAAGGATCTGGGGCTGTTCCTCTTCGTCGTCACCGACATCCTGAACAGTGATTCGGTCGCCGTCGCCCTCGGACCGCGCGCATCGGTGGTGGAGTCGGCCTACTCGGTCACCCTGGAGAACAACCGAGCCCTGCTGCGCGGGGTGGTGTCGCGCAAGGCGCAGATCGTGCCGGTGCTGACCGAGGCGTTCAGCGCCAAGAAATTCAGTGGAGACTGAGCGTATCGAGGATCCGCCTGAGCGCGATCACCTCATCGGGGTCGATGCTGATGGACTCGAGTCGCTCGGCCATCGCCGGATTCACGTAGTCCATTGCTGACGGGGATGTCGTGCGGGCGGAACTATGGAATGCGCTGGCGCCGGTGAACTTTGCCAACTCGGCGATGTTGGTGGACCGGACGCCGGAGCCCGCCATGATCGTGACTCTGTCTCCGGCTCTCTCCACGAGGGTCCGCAGCATCTCCCTGCCCAGATCGACAGTCGGATGCAGTCCGCTGGTGAGAATCCTGGTGCAGCCGAGTTCGATGACGTCCTCCAGTGCCGCCATCGGATCGGCGACCCGGTCGAACGCCCGGTGGAAGGTGACCTGCATGGCGCCGGCCTGCCGAATCAACTGCGCGCACCGCCGGGTGTCGACGCTGCCGTCGCTGTCGAGCATCCCGATCACGACACCGTCGCACCCCAACTCCCTGCACCGCCCGATGTCTTCCAGCATCGACCGGAATTCCAAATCGGTGTAGAGGAAGTCGCCGCCGCGGGGACGGATAATCGGGAACAACTCGATTGCGGTGTTCTTCCGCGCTACGTCGATCATCCCGTAGGACGGGGTGGTGCCGCCTTCGTGTGGATTGGCGCACAATTCAATTCGGTCGGCGCCATTGCGTTCTGCTACCAGACATGACGCCAGATCAAATCCGATGACCTCCAATTCCATCCCGCCATTATCATCGGCTGGAGTGCGATGCGCGCGCTCGACATCGGAGGAGGGCAGGGCGTTGGAGGTTGCCGAATCCGGTATCGCGGAACTCCGCCGGGCCCTCGAAGAAGGCCGGCTGACCAGCGTCCAGCTTGTCGAGGCCTATCTGCACCGGATCGAAGCCTATGACCGCAACGGGCCGCGATTGAACGCGATCGTCGTCGACAACACCGAAGCCCTGGCCGAGGCCGCCGCCTCGGACCGGCGGCGTGCCCGCGGTGAATTGCTCGGCCCGCTGGACGGCATTCCCTATACCGCCAAGGACAGCTACCTGGTCAAGGGATTGACGGCGGCCGCGGGCTCCTACGCATTCGAAAGCCTTGTTGCGCAACGGGATGCCTTCGCGATCGAACGCCTACGCGCCGGCGGTGCGATCCTGGTCGGGCTGACCAACATGCCGGCGATGGCCAACGGCGGTATGCAACGCGGTCTGTACGGTCGGGCCGAGAGTCCCTACAGCGAGGCGTTCCTCACCGCGGCATTCGGATCGGGGTCGTCGAACGGATCAGGGACTGCGACCGCGGCGAGTTTCGCCGCCTTCGGCCTCGGCGAGGAAACCTGGTCCAGCGGTCGGGCCCCGGCGACCAACAACGCCCTGTGCGCCTACACGCCGTCGCGGGGCGTGATCTCGGTACGGGGAAACTGGCCACTTGTGCCCACCATGGACGTGGTGGTGCCCCACACCCGCACCATGGCCGATATGTGTGAGGTGCTCGACGTCGTCGTCGCCGACGACCCCGAAACCCGCGGGGATCTGTGGCGGATGCAGCCGTGGGTGAAGATCCGGCCTGCTTCCTCGGTGCGACCCAGGTCCTACCGAAGCCTGCTCCCGCCGGATCGCAGCACTGCCCAAAAAGCATTGGCCGGCAAGCGATTCGGCGTTCCCCGGATGTACATCAATGCCGACCCCGACGCTGGCGTCGGCGAGGATCTCGGCATCGGCGGCCCGACCGGCCAGCGCATCGACACGCGCGCTTCCATCCTCGATCTGTTCCGCGCCGCGGGATCGGACCTCACCGCCGCCGGCGCCGACATCGTCCTGGTGGATTTCCCCGTCGTCTCCAACTACGAGCGGGACCGGGCCGGTGCGACCTCCGTCCGGACCCGTGGCCTGGTCAGCCCGGAGTTCCTCGACAAGGAGATCCTTGACCTGTCGGCATGGGCCTGGGACGACTTCCTGCGCGCCAACGGCGACCCGCGGATCCCCGACCTCACAGCAGTCGACGGGAGCCGGATATGGGTCAAGCACCCCGGTGAACTGCCCGACCGGACCCAGGGGTTCGACGACGACATCAACAGCTACCCGGACTTCATCCGGGCCCATCCGATCGACTCGTTCCTCGACATCCCGCATCTGGAGGCGGGGCTGAGAGGACTCGAGCGGACCCGCCGGTTGGATTTCGAGGAGTGGATGCACCGGCGGGGGCTTGACGCGGTGATCTTCCCGACCGTCGCCGACGTCGGGCCGTCGGATATGGACGTCGACCCCGCGGCGGCGGATCTCGGCTGGCGCAACGGGGTATGGGTTGCCAACGGCAATCTGGTTCCCCGCCATCTGGGAATCCCTACCGTGACGGTTCCGATGGGCACCATGGCCGATACGGGCATGCCCGTCGGGTTGACGTTCGCCGGCCGCGCCTACGACGACATCGCACTGTTGAGCCTCGCGGCGGCCTTCGAAGCAACGGGTTCCCGTCGCACGCCACCGCCCCGAACCCCGCCGCTGGGAGAAGCACCGAGATGACAGTTGATATGAAAGCCGGGTTCCGCATGCCGGCGGAGTGGGCTCGCCAGGAACGGATCTGGATGGCATTTCCCTGCGACGGCTATCTGCTGGGCGACACCGAGGAATCCCGGCACGAGGCGCGGTCCACCTGGGCCGCCGTCGCCCACGCGGTTTCCGAATTCGAACCGGTCACCATGGTCGTGCACCCGCAGGACCGGGTCGTCGCGAGCCACTACCTCTCAGCCGCTGTCGAGATCGTCGAAGCGCCGATCAACGACGCCTGGATGCGGGATATCGGCCCGACGTTCGTGCACGCCCCCGACGGTTCGGTCGCCGCGGTGGACTGGGTGTTCAACGGCTGGGGCGCCCAGGACTGGGCGCAGTGGGATCTGGACGCCCGCATCGGCCGATTCGTCGCCGACGCCGCCGGAGTGCCAGTCGTCAGTTCGGAACTGGTCAACGAAGGCGGCGGCATTCACGTCGACGGGGAGGGCACCGTCCTGGTCACCGACACCGTCCAGCTCGATCCGGGACGCAACCCCGGGCTGAACCGGGCCGACGTCGAGGCCGAGTTGGCGCGCACCATCGGCGCCACGCATGCGGTCTGGCTGCCGCGCGGGCTCACCCGAGACTTCCAGCAGTTCGGGACACGCGGCCACGTCGACATCGTGGCGGCGATCACCGCGCCGGGCCGCCTCCTGCTGCACGCTCAGGGCGACGCGTCACACCCCGACTATCAGGTGTGCCGGGAGATCCGGGCCGCGCTGGAAAAAACCCACGACGCCGCGGGCCGGGCGTGGGAGATCGTCGAAATGCCAGCTCCCGCAACGCTGACCGACGCCGAGGGGTTCGTCGACTACAGCTACATCAACCATCTGGTCCTCAACGGTGGGGTGATCGCGTGCGGGTTCGGCGACGTCCGCGACGCCGACGCCGCGGCGATCCTGGCCGAGCAGTACCCGGGACGCCGGGTGATGACAGTCGATGCACGCCCGTTGTTCGATCGCGGCGGTGGCATTCACTGCATCACCCAGCAACAGCCCGCACCCCGGCCCGGGTAGGAGCGCGCTACGGACAGCGCGTCATCCTCGACTTCTTGTCGGTGCTGTCGTTGGTCGACTCCATCGTATTGTCGTCGAGGACGGTGACGCTGACCTTGAAGTCGGGTTCGTCGGTGAAGCCGATGACGCCGTCGGCGTAGGTCCAGTTGCCGAACGGCCCGTCGCTGGTGCCGTCCGGTCGCAGGTCGATCGCCATCGCGCAGTCGCCGTCGGTGCCCCACTTGCCGATAACGAAATCACGGCTCGGCTTACCCCCTGCGACAGGGGTTGCCGGGGCCGGGGATGCGGACGTGGCCGGCGTACTGGACGCCTGCTCTTCTGCGACCTGGGAGACGGTTCTGGTCTGGCCACTGCAGCCGGCCACGAAAACCCCCGCCGCAGCGGCGACGACTCCAACGGCGGATCGAATCCTCATGCGTTTCCCCTTCAACTCTTCGAGATCTGACCAGGTGGTGAGTTCCCACTTGGTCAATGTCTACGCTGCATCCATGCCCCGCATCACTGTCATCTTCTCGCTCATCTACATCGCGCTCGGCCTCGGCGGCTTCTTCCTCACCGGTGGAGTCCACAAGACCGCGCTGATTCCCGCGGTCATCGGGGTCGTGCTGCTGGTGCTGGGTCTGCTCGGCGGCAAGGAGAACCTACGCATGCACGTCATGCACGCCGCGCTATTGGTGGGCCTGTTGGCCCTGCTCGGCACCGCTCGCGCGCTGCTGAAGTTGCCGGCGGCCTTCGAGGGCACGGACCCACGGCCCGGCGCCGTGTTCGCCCAGGCCGCCACCGCGCTGCTGTCGATCGCCTACCTCGCCCTCGGGGTGCGTTCCTTCATTGCGGCCCGCCGCGCCCGCAACGCCTGACCGTCAGCCCGTCATGGCTTGCGGGTAGGGCGCGAAGCGCCGGTTGAATCCGTCCCGCCGCAGGGCGATCTGCGCCGCGCGTTCGGCAGGGGTGACGACGACCGTCCCTGCGGGCAGTACTGCCGGCAACTCGCTGATGGCAACCACCTGCGAACTGACTGTCGGATTGAGAGTGTTGTCCGGGTCGAGCGACTGGAACCGGATGGCCATAGTTCCCTGATTGAGACCTCCGGTGGAGACCCAGTTCCACACGCTGGTGCCCTCCCCCATCGTCGGCTCGGACTTGGAGACCACCAGGGTGTAGGAACCGTCCGGGTTGCTCCTGGCCTGGGTGTTGTTCAGGCTGGTCTGCTCGTCCCAGTAGTTGTCGGTGATGGTCCAGTCGTTGGTCACCGGGGCTACGAAGTAGCCGGCCTTGTTCGGCCTGATGGTGAGCACCAGGGCTTCGTCATCGGCTAATTGGAAGTAGCCCGCGCTCTGCACCTGGGTCGCCAGGAAGGAAGCACTGCTCGTCGGGTCGGTGAACACATTGGGCGCCTTGGGCTTTCCCGTCACGGGGTCGGTGGTGGCCACGTTGATGTATTTCGATTCCTCTGAGATGCCCCGCAGCATGAGCAGCGCCGCCACACTCCCCCGCACGATCGGCGGAACGGCGGGCAGTGGGGGTATCAGCGACACCAACGCGGTCAGTGCGGGGCTGCGCGTGACGAAGGACCCGAGGATCGCGAACCCGCCGAACTGGCTGAACAGGCTGTTGGGTGGACCCGCGGTGCGGTGGATCGCCAGGCTCATCGGATCCTGGGTGTTCCAGTCCGAGAGGGTGTCCCGGATGGCGATCAGGGTCGTGTCCGGCGTGATCTGCAGGTGGTTGGCCTGCCCGGGCCGCGCCGGGTCACCGCTGACCGTCAACACGAACGTCCGATCCGGGCTAAGTTCCAGTTGGGAGGCGTCGAGGACGGCCACCGTGGTTCCGGTGGTGCCGGCTAGAACGCTGAAACTGACCTGCGGATCGTTGTCGGGCAGATGCCCGGTGATCACGTAATCGGAGGCGTAGTTGACTCCGACGAACCGGTAGATGGTGTCGGGATTGTCGTAGAGGATGCGGGAGCCGGTGACGTCCTGGCCGTACCACCGGTGCGGGGGCGCGACCTGCATCACGATGGCCGGTTCGTTGGAATTGAGGATCAGCGACTGGAACGCCGCGCCCATCGCCCATTCGTCCACCGCGTTCCGCAGGGATGCGCGGTTGTCCTTGTCCGGTCCGCCGACCTGTGAATATTCGATCGCGCCGATGATCCGCCAGGCGAGTCCCAACACTCCCTTCATCGCCATCATCGGCAGCGTGTGAGTGGTCCGCATCGCGATCGACTCGGCGGCGATTTGTTCCGGTGTTCCGAGTGGGCTGACCACCTGCCCGACCGGTTCACGGCGGCCGAGGTCATTGCGGGCGGCCGCCAGCATGGTCCATCCCAGCGCCGCCGGCAGCGGGGAAATGGAGCCCTGGGCCATCGAATCCGCGGCGCGCGCGGCCCGTAGCGGCGCGGCTGCGGCGAGGATCGGGGGCCGCGGCGCGGAGTTCGATTGTTTCATCGGCGTGGCCGCCGGTGCGGAAAGAGGCTCCGGGACAGAAGGATTGCCCAAAACCGCCGGCGGGCCGACAGCGAGGCTCGGTTCGAGGGCAGGGACCTGAACAGACTCGACAGGTTCAGCGGCGGTCCTGGCACGCCGCGCCGATTGCGCGGCGGCCGGCAGTGTGCGCGACGGGCGCACACTGCCGTCGCGGCGGGCGGGTGCGGTGCTTGTGCCCCGGCCTATCTGCCTGCCGCCACCGGCGGTGGGCCCGGGCGAAGCCGCGGAGGTTGCGGTTCCGCCTGCCGCCGTTCCGGAATCCGGAGTTGCGTGGGCGACCGCCGCCATGTTCAGGGCACCCAGGAAAAGCCCGGCGGAGACGGCAACCGCCCCGCGCCGCCGTACCGCGACGGTGTGGGTAGCTTTGCGGAAAACCCGCACCCGACGGGGGCCATCGCCGGCACGTTCCTTGTAGAAGGCGATCTGGCGCAGCGCCGCCACGGGGTCCATATGCCCAGTGTGCCCCCCAGACCCCGTCAAAGGCGGGCTTGGGGTGTCGGTCACTACGCGCCGGCCCAGTCCATCTCTTTGGTCGGGAAGTCCCAGAGTGAAACGACGTACACCTTGGTGTTGGCCTTCCATGTGCTGCCGCTGTCGAGGTCGGGGCCACGCCAGACCCACGCGGCGAAGCCTTGATCGGGATAGGTCAGGGTGTTCGACTGCCCGCGATCCGGGTATGCGCCGACATGGAAATTGAGCTTCGACGTCCTGCAGCAGAACTCGAACCCGACCTGGGGCGCCCGGAAGAAGAGGTTCTCAGCATCGAGGTGCAGCTTCCAGACGCCATCGACTTTGATGAGGTAGCTGTGGCCTCCGACCAGGTCTCCGGTCCTGGTGGACGTGAAACTCTCGCCGATGGCGAGTGTGGTCTTGTATTCCCAGGTCGACGAATCGTGTTGTGGCGCATACCAAATTTCGAAGTTTTCTTCCGATTCATTGCGGATGGTCAACTGAACGTTGCCCTCACCGAAACCGGAGGAGCCGCCGCCCTCCTGGCCACTGCCGGGTCCGATACCGCCTCCCCCGAGTCCGGCGTTGGACAGGGCCCGCCTGGCAAGCAGCAGTCCACCGGCGATCAGGTCCTTCGCCGGGCCGGCCGGCAACTGCGACGCCCGGTAGGCGGCGTTGTCGACAAGTTTGTAGAGGACCGCGCCGATTCGCTGCAACACCGGACCGGGCGATCGCACCGACCCCGCCTGGCCGGATGCAGACGCAGAAGCGGAGGGCGCGGCAACCGCGGCGGCACTGCGGGGCAAGACCTCCTGTATGCCAGCGGAACCCGCCGGTGGCGCGGTCGGAGTTACCACGGCGGCGGCTTGTCGGAAGTCTGTCACGGTTGGAACCGCAGTGGTCCGTTCATGCCGCGGGGTTATGACGACTCGGGTGGTGGACGACGCCGCGGACCCGGGCACCGGTATTCCGGCGTCAACGCGCCGGGACCCCGATTTCGGCCGCTCCAGGATCGCCGCATCGATGCGGGGGACCACCGCCGCGGGTGGAGTCTGAACAATGAGGGTCGCCGGCACCCGGCCGGACGCGCGAAATCCACTCTCGGGCCTGGGGGTCAGCCCTGACGATGAGCCACCGGACGTCCTTCCGCCGCGGTGCTGACCCGCGCGGAGGGCCTTTTCTGCGGAGGCCACGCCGGTATCGGAATCATTTCCGGGCGTTTCGGCGCCGGCTACGCCTACCCCCTGAGGGCTCAGCCAGGCCAAACCGGCGACGACCGTCGCCGAGGCAAGGCGCACTCTGCTCCTCATCACTGACCTTTACCCCCTGGGGATCGTCCGGCCGAAAAACCGACGTGTGGTTGGAAGTCTAGATCTCTTATGGCGCCGGTCACAATGAGCACAAGCCGCCAGCACCGCGAAGTCGACTATTGACATATCGACATCTGCGTCCTAATTGTGAGACATGACAGACACGATGTCTCATGCCGGATTTCTGCTCCGGAGTGGGGAGAGCTGGGCCGACCCCTGGCCGATGTACGGGACCCTGCGGGACCAGGACCCGGTGCACCACGTCCTTCCCGATGACCCGACACAGGACTACTGGGTGTTGTCCAGGCATGCCGACATCTGGGCCACCGCCCGGGACCACGAGACCTTCTCGTCCGCCCAGGGTTTGACCGTCAACTACGGCGAACTGGAACTGATCGGCCTGCAGGACAATCCGCCGATGGTGATGCAGGACCCGCCCGCCCACACCGAGTTCCGCAAACTGGTGGCGCGCGGGTTCACGCCGCGGCAGGTCGAGGCGGTGGAGCCCGCCGTGCGGGCCTTCGTCGTCGAGCGCATCGAGCGGTTGCGGGCGGCCGGCGGGGGTGACATTGTCGCCGAGTTGTTCAAGCCGTTGCCGTCCATGGTCGTCGCGCACTACCTCGGGGTGCCGGAGGCCGACCGGGCACAGTTCGACGGCTGGACGGAGGCGATCGTCGCGGCAAGTACCGAGCCAGGCGGACTGATAAGCGCGACCGAGGCATTGGTGGGTATGACGGGCTACTTCACCGAGCTCATCGATCGACGACGACGTGATCCCGGCGACGACGTCGTCTCCCATCTGGTGGAAGCCGGGGTGGGTGCCGACGGGGACGTCGCGGGAACCCTGTCGATCCTCGCGTTCACCTTCACGATGGTCACCGGGGGCAATGACACCACCACCGGACTGCTCGGCGGGGCGGTTCAACTACTCGACCGCAATCGTGATCAACGTCGACTGCTGGTGGAGGATCCCGGACTGATCCCCGACGCGGTCGAAGAGTTCCTGCGGCTCACCTCACCGGTGCAAGGCCTGGCGCGCACCACCACCCGGGACGTCACGCTGCACGACACAACTATTCCGGCCGGACGCAAGGTGCTGCTGCTCTACGCCTCGGCCAACCGCGACGAACGACAGTACGGACCCGACGCCGCCGAACTCGACGTCACCCGGCGTCCCCGCAGCATCATGACGTTCAGTCACGGGGCGCACCACTGCCTGGGGGCAGCTGCTGCGCGGATGCAATCCCGGGTGGCGCTGACCGAACTGCTCGCCCGCTGTCCGGACTGGGAGGTCGACGAGGCCGGAATCGTCTGGGCCGGCGGCAATTACGTGCGCCGGCCGTTGTCGGTCCCGGTTCGGATCGACGGCTGACGTGCCGGACTGGTTGGGACCGCAGCGGTCCGCGGCGGCCGGCGATCGGATTCTTCACGCGGCCGGCACTCTGTTTGCCGAGCGTGGTGTGGAGTCGGTCGGGATGAACGACATCGCCCGGGAAGCCGGTTGCTCGCGCGCGACGGTATACCGCTACTTCGAGAATCGGGAGGCGCTGCACGCCGCCTACGTCCACCGGCACGCCCACGCGATCAATCAGCGGCTTGCCGAACTGGTCAGCGGCATCCCTGATCCTCGCGAGAGGCTGCTCGCCGCACTAACCCATGCCTTGCGGCTGGTGCGCGAAACCCCTGCGCTCTCAGCATGGTTCACCCGAACATCGATCGGCGCCGAGGCGGCCGAGGAGTCCGGCGTGGTGCAGTCGATGACAGCGGGCTTTCTTCTTTCGGTCGACAACAAGGACACGGCCACAGCCCAACGGCGGGCGCGCTGGCTGGTTCGCGTGCTGACGTCGTTCCTCACCGTTCCCGGCCGCGACCCCGACGACGAGCGCGCCCTGTTGCGGGAGTTCGTCGTCCCGCTGATGTGGCCAACCCTGGACCTGGCCTCGCCGCTCAGTTGACGGTGATGTGAACGTGGTCGAAGTGGGCTGACACCCGCCACAGCGTGTAGCTCACGCCGAACCTAGCCGCCTGGGCTTGCACGTCGGCGTTGATCACGTCACCCAGTGTCATGTTGGAGCCGATCATGATGTCGATGGCGCGGCCGCTCGGGTGATCCGGAAGCGGATCCGAGCGCACCCCGCCAATGGACTGGACACCCGGGTAGGTCGCCATGATGTAGGCGGCGAGGGCCCGCGCGTTGGGGACCAGACCGCCCATGCCGACCGTGGGTACGGGGCTGACAAGACCGAGCGCCGCCACCGCGGCCGGCGACGGGGCGAGCGCGGCCTGCTCCGCGGGCGGGAGCAGGGCGTAGCGGATCTTGGCGTCGGTGACCTGCTTCTGCAGTTCGGACTGCTTGCGCTGCAGGTCCGCGCGGACGGCGACGGCCTGGTCGACGGTGACCTTGGCGGCGACCGCGGATTCCGCCGAGGCGGCGGCCATGGTCTGGGCTTCGTGGCTGATCCGGCGGAAATCCCCCATCTGGGCGGCCATCTTGCTGGCCATCAACCGCTGGATGGACAGCTTGTCGATCAGGTTCTTCGGCGAAGCGGACGTCAGGATCGCGGTGAGTCCGTCGGTGCGCCCGCCCATGTAGACCGCGGCGGCCGACCTGTCGACCGCACCCTGGTAGGTGACTAGCTGAGCGTTGGCGGCATCCAGTGCGGCCACGTCGGCGGCGTGCTTCTCATCGGCTTGGCCGAGAAGCTGGAGCTTGCGGTCCAGGTCCAGCTTGGCTGCGTTGATCGACTCGGCGAGCTGTTCGGACTGCCGGTGCAACTCGTTGAGGTCTGCCTTGCTGTCCACGGCGGGTTCGGCGTGCGCGGCACCGCCCCAGACCGAGCCGAGGACGGTGAGTGCGACGAAGACACCGACCACCGGCTTGTAGAAAGTGGATTGAGCCCGAAACGGGTGGCGAAACTTCAAGACTGTGCATCCTTTGACTGCCGTCGACGGCTTCTTCGTCGATCTGCCTGTCCATGTGCCCTCAGGTCACGGTTAGGTTACGGAAGCGGCATTAACTTTGTCCAACCGAGCGGACTGAGAATTGGCCCAGAATCCTCAGTGGACCACCAGCACCGGGCATTCGGCGTGGTGGATCAGATTCTGGCTGACCGAGCCGAGGATCGCGTCGGCCAGCCTTCCGCGGCCGTGGCTGCCCACGACCACCAACTGGGCCTCGCGTGACAGACCGGTCAGCCCCTTCGCCGGGCTGAGATCCTGAAAAACCTTGGTGACGTGCGCGTTGCGGTACTTGCGTGCGAACGGCGCGACCAATTCGTCCATCTGTTGGCGCTGGCGGGACTGCAGGTGGTCGAGCAGTTGCCAGTCCATGTTTCCCTGGCCGCCCAGGTCGCCCATACCGACAGCCGCGCCGATCTCCCACATGTGCGCCACGGTCAACGGCGCGTGCAGCAGTGCGGCGATGTCGAAAGCCTCGGCGGCCGCGCGGGTCGACGCCTCCGACTCGTCGACGCCGACGACGACCGGCAGTGGCTTCCCGGTGCGCTTGGCGACCGGGGGGCGCCAGACCACGACGGGGCACTCCGCCCGGTGCACGATCCGAACCGCATGGCCGCCCAGCGCTCGATGGTCCGCCGCACCGGTGCCCACCACCAGCAGTCGGGCCGACCGCGAGGCGTCGGCCAACACCGCCGCGACAGCACCCCTGACCGCCGCGGTGCGGATCTGGAGGTCCGGATGAGCCGAGCGCACCGCTGCCTCGGCCGCGGCGAGCACCGCGTCGCCCTCGGCGCTTCCGTCCGGGTCCGCGGAAGGCTCGGGGCCGGCGAAATGCCAGTCCCACTTCGGGATCGCGTGCAGCAGGGTCAGCGGGAGGGCGCGACTGGTGGCGAACTCCGCGGCCCAATGGGCACCGCCCAGCGCGGTCTCCGATCCGTCGATCCCTACGACGACGGGGCCTTGAACTGCTTCGGTGGTGGTCACCCGATCAGCGTAGGGACCGCCGGGGTGACGGTGACGATGACGTCGTTGAAGTCGCGATCGTTGCCCAACTGCCAGGGGCGGCGGTCCTCGAATCCGAAGCTGACCCCCCGGCCGGGGGCGATCAGGCTCAGGGAC
>CAZRFC010000029.1:16016-19911 GCA_964598975.1 uncultured Mycobacterium sp.
GCTGGGCGCGCCACGGGTTGGCTGCGCTGTAGGAACTGAGCAGCTTGCGCTCATTCCCGTTGACCAGCAGAAGGGCGCCGTAGCTGCGGTCAGTCTGGATCGGCAGGTCGGTACGCACGGCCGTCTCGCCGAAGCCCGGCATGTCCTCGGACCGCAGCACCAAGCCCAGCTTTTTGGCGTTGTCCAGAGCCGCCTTCAGATAGCCGATCTGGCCGGGCAGGCGCGTCCTGCCTTTGCTGTCGACGACGGCCCCGGTGATCGGGTCGGCTTCGTACAGCGCCAGCCCGTCGGCCCTGCCGGACAACCGCCGCACGGTGAGCACACCGTTCTGGTCGGAGGCTGTGCTTCCGGTGGCGGGCAGCGTGAAACTGGCCAGCACGTCGTCGCTGGGATCCTCGGCATCCCCGGCGGCGAAACGGGCCAGGGCACCGTTGCCCTCCGCCTGCAGGCTCACCAGGGTCAGTTCGCGGCCGTTCTGGAAGGCGGTGGGCCGCCAGGTGCCGGCGCCCACGATCGCAGACCCCGCCCCACCCTCGGACCGGCCTTCGCTGCTTTGCCAGTTGGTAGACGGATCGGTGCCGAAGAGCTCGTCAGCCTGCAGCGCGCCCTGTCGGGCACCAACAGCCCAGCGCGCCAACATCTTCGACGAGGTTCCGTTGGTCATACCGAAGTTCACCAGGCCACGTCCGGTGTCGGTGCGCATCACCTGAACGGTCTGGGCCTCGGGGAGAACCAGTTGGGATCCCTGCTGGGCAACGGTGCCACTCCAGGTGCCGTAGTTGAGGCCCAACCGAACGTTGTCGGTCGAGTCGATACCACGGAAGTTGACCTGATAGCTGGAGGTGGCGTCGCCGTCAAACTCGACCGTCAGCGCACCGGGGGCGGCCAGCCGATCCAGGGTCACCGTGGCCGAGCCATCCTTGACGACCGCCGACCCGACCAGTTCACCTAGCGCGTCGCGCAGGCGCAGTTGGCCGGCCTGGGGGACGTCATAGGCGCGCTGCGCACCCCTGCCGGTATAGCCGGTGGTCAGCGGCGTGTCTTCGAGAATCGCACGCGCCTTGGCGGATTCGGGCAACAGCGAGAGGTCGAGCTTGCCGAATGATCCGCCGGCTCCGGCCTGCTTCCCGGCGAGGGCGGTATCGGTCATGAGGTACCAGTCGTGGTATGACGGGCCGTCGCTTGGATGGCTGGCGGCCAAGGTGTACTGGGCCTCCATATCGATGTTGAGGCCCACCAGCAGCGAGTTGTTCTTCGGCTCCTGCGGTGTGGCGACCGTGCTGGGCCCGCAGTTGTTGCACTGCTTGATCGCATTGCCGACCTGCTGGTAGTCCGACCCCGGGCTCACCAGGGTCGCGCCGGTCAGTTGGCCGGCGCTGAAGGTCAGCCGCACCACGGCCCTGGTGGGATCAGAGCTGCTGAACCCCAAGGGATTCGCGGGGTTGTTGCCCAGAATCTCGAAGTCGCGAGTGACGTCCAGGTAGCTGCCGCCGGACAGATCGGATTCGAAGTACCCGTTGCCGCTGTTCACCAGCTGCACGTTGGTCAGCGCTCCGTCGGCATCGACGTCGAAGGAGAACAGAGCCAGATCATCGGCCTTGGCGCTGGCCGGCGACCACTGCTTGTAGAACAGCGAGCCGGGATCGAAACTGGTGACGCCCTCGCTGCGGCCGACCAGGGCGATGGCCGGATCGATCGGCTTGGCTGTCTGGTAATGCACCATCATGTAGCTGTCGCCGGCGTCGAGTTGCGCTGCGCCGGAACCGAATCCGTAGAGACCTGAGAGATCGGACTGGTCGCCGAGGAAGCTGAGATAGGTGGGTTGCTTGAGGTCGAACGTCTTGCGGGTGCCCAGGATCGGATCGGTCGTGACGCTGGTGATCGTGAGCTTGGAGGGGTCCTCTCCGGGGACGTAGCCGTTTCCTTCCGGCCAGTTCACGTTGCTGTAGACGTAGTAGCCGCTCAGCCCCACGCTGGTGGGATCGGATCCTTGGTAGGCGGCCAGGGACGCAGCTTCGGACTTCGGGTCCTCGACGGTGCCGTACTTGTTGATGTCGTAGTTGAAGAGCGGCTTGCCGTTGAGGTCGTAGCCGATGAAATTGCCGTAGTTGATCGGCGAGAGAACGTCCGTGCCGTAGGGCGCCAGGTTGAGGGCATCGAGGGACTTGCCGCCGTCACCGATGGTGAAGAAGGGGACGCCCAGACCGATGCCGTCGGCGGACGCAGTCATCTCCAGCACGCGTGAGTAGGCGTGGCTGTGGCCGTTCATGTAGGTGTCGAACAGGGTTGCGCCGGTCTCGTCCTGCAGGCCCTGCAGGAAGTTGAGCACCACCGCGTTGCTGCTGTAGCTGTCGTCGGCCGCATTGCGGGCACTGCCGGCGTGATATGCGGGGTGATGCCCCATCACGATGTTCCAGACCGCGTCGGAGCTCTCCAGGTCCTGCTTGGCCCAGAGGAACATCTCCCGGCCGATCGACGGCGCGTCGATCGGCGTGTCGGCGGGCTGGAACCAGGCGTCGGAAGCGGTCAGGCCCGGATCTCGAACGTCGTAGTTGAAGATCTTGGTCAGCTTGGCCGCCGGTTTCCCAGTCGCCGGGTCGATGGCTTGGTTGGCCGGGTTGGGAGCGAAGTTGAACGCGTAGTAGCCGGCGTCGGTGAGCAGCCGACTGGTGTCCACGATCGTCATATGCACCAGTGGCCGGCCGTCACCGGCGTCGCCGAGGTCGACGCCGTAGTAGATGCCGTAGCCGTTCGGGTCGAGCTTGCCGATATTCAGACTGCCGGGCTTGAGGTTGCCTGGGTTGCCTGCGCCGAGATAGGAGTGGTAATCCAGCAGAGCCTGGGTGCTGCCGGTCTTGCTCGTGATGAGCGTTCCGTTGTCGGGGTAGGGCGGGTTCTTGATGATGTTGTTCTGGTAGTCGTAGGCATCCGGCCCGATCGGTTGACCGATGTATCCGGTGCCGAAATTGACCTGATCGACGCTGGCATCGTTGTAGGTGCCCAGGACGGTGGCCTCGTCGTGGTTGCCGGGGACCGCGAAATAGTGGTTGACACCGTCGGGGCTGCCGCCGGGGAGAGTGGGATCGGCTGGGTTGCGGAATCCGTTGGGATAGTCGTAGAGGTTGTAAGGCCACTGGGTTTTGCCCGGGGTTGCCTGGACGCCGCCGAGGGTGCCGTCGGTGTAGATCGACCCGGCTTGGGTGAATGCGGGTGGGGCGTAGGGATGGATCCAGTTGTTGTAGTACTGGCCGATGTTGTAGTCCAACAGGGTGCTGGAGGCGACGTTGTAGCTCTCGTCGCCGAGTTGGATGACGTCGCTGGGGTTCCACCCGCGCATCATCTCGGCCACCGCCTGCTGCAGCGGACTGCTGGCGCCCAGGTCCAGGCGCCGATAGGCACCCGGGCTGTAGTAGAAGCTGGTGCCGTTGGTGTAGGAGTTGCCGGCATCCCCGAAAATCGCCAGTCGGATGGCCGGGTCGGCGCCGGCAGCGGTCACGGTTGCCGCGGGCGGCGCGACGCTGTCCACCATGTTCCGGCGGACCAGCAGAGCCGCGCCGGCGAGCACGTCGCTGGACTGTCCGCTCGGCTCGTTGTACTTGCGTCGATTCGAAAGTTCGGCGACCGGAATCCGCGGACCAGCGGCCAGGTTGTCCGGCGGAATGGCCGTCACCGGTGTGGCGGCCGGCCGGGGAGTTAGCAGCGCGGGGATCGCCGAACTGTCTGGGCGCGACGCCGGGGTGGTTGCTGACGCGAGGGCGCCACCGCCCCGGCTGACGGGAACCTTGGCCTGCGCGGGCGTGGCGGCCGGACCTGTGCGGCCGCGGACTCCACGGGCACGTTCCGCCGGGCGTGACTTGGCGGCGGTGGACCGCTCTGGCCCGGATCCCGACGCACC